>CAZZDN010000100.1:0-6804 GCA_964652655.1 uncultured Methylotenera sp. | reverse complement strand
ACGCCGATTTCATTATTGACAAACATCACAGAGGCTAAAACCGTGTCTGGACGAATCGCAGCTTTAAATTTTTCTAAGTCTATTAAACCGCTTGGTTCTGGATCTAGGTAAGTCGCTTCAAAACCTTGGCGCTCTAATTCACGCACCGTATCGATGACCGCTTTATGCTCAGTAGTCACGGTAATGATATGTTTACCTTTGGCAGAGTAAAAGTTTGCAGCACCTTTGATAGCTAGGTTGTTAGACTCGGTCGCACCTGAAGTCCATACGATTTCACGTGGGTCTGCACCTACTAACTTAGCGACTTCTTCACGCGCGTTTTCTACGGCTTTTTCTGCAGTATTGTGGTGGGGATGTTCAGCGGTTCTCAGCTTGGCGTAAGTGGCCCAGCGGCGGGGTTGGCGGTTATCGTACTCACTGCGATAGGAACCTTAGGTTCTTTTGAAGCCTTTTTGCTTTCTGTGATGGTGGCAGGGGTGATTCAGTTCTTATTAGGTTATTTCAAAGCCGGTTTTATTGCTTATTTTGTTCCTTCTTCTGTGATTAAAGGGATGCTTACTGGCATAGGTTTGCTCATTGTGCTCAAGCAAATACCACATGCGCTAGGGTATGATTTTGATTACGAAGGTAGTGAATCTTTTCAACAAGCGGATGGCAGCAATACTTTTAGCGCGTTGGCTGATGCTTGGAATTTACTCACGCCTGGTGCTTTATTAATTGCAGCTGTGTCTATGGTGATTTTGATATTGTGGGATACCACACTCACAAAAAAACATCGTTTATTTGAGTTGTTGCAGGGACCAATCGTGGTAGTGCTCGTTGGTATTTTGTTGAACTATCTCTTTAAAACTGGTGTGATTAACCTCTCTTTAGCACCGAACCAAATTGTTCAGTTGCCAGTTTCTAATAGTATTGGTGAGTTCTTTGGCCACTTTACAACACCAGATTTCTCACAACTTAATAATATTGAAATCTATAAAATTGGGCTGGTAATGGCGATTGTTGCTAGTTTAGAGACGTTGCTATGTGTAGAAGCAACGGATAAGCTAGACCCAGTGAAGCGTGTTACCCCAACAAATAAAGAGCTTAAAGCCCAAGGGATTGGTAATATGCTGTCTGGGCTAATTGGTGGATTGCCTTTGACTCAGGTGATTGTACGTAGCTCAGCTAATATTACCTTTGGTGCCAAATCTAAGCTCTCAGCGATTTTGCATGGTTTTTGGTTGTTATTGAGTGCAGTCACCATTGCTAGTTTGTTGAATATGATTCCACTGGCTAGTTTGGCGACCATTCTAATTATGGTGGGTTATAAATTAGCTAAACCATCATTGTTCTCTCACATGTACAAATTAGGTTGGGAGCAGTTTGCGCCTTTTATTGCAACGGTAATCGCTATCTTGTTGACAGATTTATTAACTGGGATTGCGATTGGTTTAGTGGTCGGTATTTTCTATACGTTGCATCATAGTTATCGTAACTCTCACTATATGAAAGAAAGCACCACCACTGAAGATGGTCGCCAAGTGCATCATATCGTATTGGCTGAAGAGGTTTCATTCTTCAATAAAGCAAGCATTTTGCAAGTGTTAGAGTCGATTCCAAATAATGCGAAAGTGATTATCGATTGCTCTAATTGTAAGTCGATCGCTTATGATGTCGTTGAATTCATACGCGATTACCATTTGAGCGCCCAATTAAAAAATATTGAAGTAGAAACTATTAATTTTATTCAACCTAAGTTTTGATTGTCCTAAATATAGATTATCTAAGTATAGATTGTTAAGTATTCAGAATGAATCAATTAGATTGAGTTTGTGAACCATTACCAAAATAGGAAATAACTATGTATAAACATCCTTTACTTAATCGTGACCTGATGAGCCCGAAAGAGGCTTTAGATATTTTAATCGAAGGCAATACTCGTTTTATGAATAATTATTCTGACGATAAAGACTTTCAAAGTTTATTAAATATCACTAAAGATAAACAACACCCTTTTGCCTCTTTCTTGAGCTGCAGTGACTCTCGTGCCCCAGTAGAGTTGTTATTTGACCAAGCCTTAGGTGATATTTTCAGTGTCCGTTTAGCAGGTAATATTGCCTCAGATAAAGCAATTGGTAGCTTAGAGTTCAGCTCTAAATATCTAGGCAGCAAATTAATCGTGGTGATGGGTCATAGCAGTTGTGGTGCTGTAAAAGCTGCGTGTGACGATTTCAAGGATGGTCACATCGGTGAAATTATTAACTTCATCAAACCCTCTATTCGCCATGAAAATACGGTAGTGAATAAAGAAGAGAGAAACTCTAAAAACCCGGACTTTGTTGAAAAAATTAATGTATTGAATGTCAAACATCAAATTCAAACCATTATTCGTCAAAGTGATATCGTCAATGACATGATTGAAGCACGCCAAATCGCGATTGTTGGCGCTGTTTATGATCTATCTACGGGTAAGGTTAATTTTTTAGAAGATACTTACGTAGGCTAGCTTTAATATTAAGTGACTAATTTCAGTAAGCTAGATTTTAGTATTCTTGATATTTGAGATACAAAAAAGCCGCCATCAGGCGGCTTTTTTGTGAGCGCTATGAAAAGCGTTTACACATAAGCTATATTTGGATGCATGTAGGCAGAGCCAGTATAAACTAGCGGTGACCTTCTTTTGCCATATTGATACTGTATTTTGGAATCTCTACCACCAAATCTTCGGTGCCAACGATTGCTTGGCATGAAAGTCTGGAGTTCGGTTCTAAGCCCCAGGCTTTATCCAATAAATCATCCTCTTGGTCTGTAGCAGCGTTCAGTGACTTAAACCCTTCGCGAACAATCACATGGCATGTAGTGCATGCGCAAACTTTGTCGCAAGCATGGTCAATATCAATGTCATGATCGAGTAGTACATTACAGATAGACTCGCCTGTTTTTGCTTCAATCGCTGCGCCATCTGGGCATAGTTCTACATGTGGCAGAATAATAATTTGTGGCATTTTATTTCCTTAAAGTAAGCTGCAGTATCGCAAAAGGCTGTCAGGATTTGGCGTGAATACTGCTGTTGCAAAACCGTATGCTTACAGATTAATCGTATTTAAATCTTTACCCGCTAATGCGCGACTCACGCTCGCGTTCATGCGTGCTGCTGCAAATGCTTCTGTTGCGTGGTTGAGTGCGTCTACCGCTTGATTAATCGTAGTCGCATCATCGCCTGTTGTCAGTTGCTGTAATTTCTCAATTTCTAGTTGTATCGCGTTCACTTCATTCTGACTAATCAGATTGCTATCGATGGCTAAAGCCGCGCTCACTGAGCTGATAATTGCCCCAGCATTGACTCTGGCTTCAGCAAGCATGCGTGCTTTTTTGTCTTCTTCTGCACTATTGAATGATGCTTTAAGCATATTGGTGATTTCATCTTCGGTGAGTCCGTAAGAGGGCTTAACCTCAATATGTGCCTCTGCACCAGTGCTTTGTTCACGCGCAGATACCGAGAGTAAACCATCTGCATCTACTGTAAAGGTGACACGGATTCTAGCTGCACCAGCTGCCATAGGAGGTATGCCACGTAGTTCAAAGCGTGCTAAAGATCTGCAGTCACTGACTAGCTCACGTTCCCCTTGCACGACATGGACACTCATTGCTGTTTGTCCGTCTTTGTATGTAGTGAACTCTTGCGCGCGTGCGATTGGCAGTGTGCTGTTGCGATGGATCACTTTCTCAACAAGCCCCCCCATGGTTTCTAAACCTAATGATAGTGGGGTGACGTCTAGTAGTAATAAATCATCATCACTCTTATTGCCAGCCAATATATTGGCTTGGATTGCAGCGCCCAGTGCAACGACTTTATCCGGATCTAAATTAGTGAGTGGCTCTTGTTGGAAGTATTCTTGTACCGCATGGCGGATGTGAGGCATGCGTGTTGCACCACCTACGAGGACTACGCCGTTGATATCTTCGACGCTAAGTTTTGCATCACGCATCGCCTTACGGGTAGGTGATAAGGTTTTGCTCACTAGATGCTCAGTCACTTCTACGAGCTGCTGTGCAGTCAATGTCACATCAACGACGATGCCATTGCTGAGTTTACAGACAATTTGCGCTTCAAAGTTGTCCGTAAGCCATTCTTTGGCCTGACGTGCCTTGGTGAGCAATAATCTGGTGTCCTCTTCGGTCAGTGGCGAGAAGTTGGGCGTTGTTTCGCGGACTTTGTCTAATACCCAGCAATAAATACGATGATCAAAGTCATCGCCGCCAAGGGTAGCATCGCCGTTGGTCGCCAGCACTTCGAATACGCCTTTGGATAAGCGCAAGATGGAAACGTCAAATGTGCCACCGCCTAAATCGTAGATGACAAAAGTTCCTTCTGCTGCGTTATCAAGGCCATAAGCAACAGCGGCTGCTGTTGGTTCATTCAATAAGCGAAGTACATTTAGACCAGCTAGACGGGCAGCGTCTTTAGTCGCTTGGCGCTGCGCGTCATCAAAGTACGCAGGTACTGTAATAACTGCGCCGACGAGTTCACCACCAAGTGATTTCTCTGCACGCGCTTTGAGCGATTTCAGAATTTCTGCCGAAATTTCAACTGGCGTCTTCAAGCCTGCCCGTGTTTGTAATTGTAGGCTACGTGTCGTCGCTGAGTCGCTGCCCTCTACAAAGCGATAGGGGATATGGGCTTTATTGGCAATATCATTCAAGCTGCGACCCATAAAACGTTTAACTGAAGTAATCGTATTGATGGGGTCTACACTCTGCTGTGCCTGTGCCTCATGGCCGACAATAATCTCACCGTCTGGGGTATAGCGAACAACAGAAGGTAGCAACGCATGACCAAAATCATCTTGTAACACAGTGCTCATACCACTCCGAACCGTGGCAATGAGTGAGTTGGTCGTGCCTAAATCGATTCCTACCGCCAGCCTATGTTGGTGTGGAGCGGCGCTCATGCCAGGTTCTGAAATTTGAAGTAATGCCATATGGTTGACTAATTGCTTATCTAATAATTACTACGTGAAAAATCTAATTTCTTAATCATCAAGCTGTTCGATGACTTGGTCTATGTCTGCACATACTTTATCAATAAAAATAAGTTTGCGCGTTAGCTCAGTTGCAGCCATTAAATCTTTCTTAATATCAAATAGCTGATGGAGTGCATCGATGATGGACTTTGCTTCTTGCTTTAATTCGCTTGCAACTTCTTCAAGCTCAGCGATGTTGCGTGCCATTTTTGCGTCTTCAATGCGCTCGCGCCATTCCATTTGTTGCATCAGAAACTCTGCAGACATTGCAGTGTTTGTTTCTGCGATAGCATCTATGCCATGACGTTCTAGCAGATATTTAGCGCGTCTAGCAGGGTTTTTTAAAACACTAAACGCTTCATTTGCTGTCGTTGCTGTATGCATTGCAGCAAGCTTTTCTGCAGGTGAAGCACTGACAAATCTATCTGGATGATGTGCAGATTGTATTTTACGGAAGTTGCTTTCTAGCGTTTTTGTATCAAGATTAAACTGTTCTGCAATTGCAAATAGCTCAAAATAGTTTGTTGGTGTGCTTTGCATACGTGTGTAAGTTTAAACAGTGAAGCTTTCACCACAGCCGCACTCATCTTTAACGTTTGGATTGTTAAATTTGAACCCTTCGTTCAAGCCCTCTTTGGTGAAGTCTAGCTCTGTACCATCGATATAAACCAAGCTTTTTGGGTCCACAATTACTCTGATCCCATGGCTTTCAAATGCAATATCTTCTGGCTGCATTTCATCTACAAACTCTAGGGTATAAGCCATGCCTGAGCAGCCAGTGGTTTTCACGCCTAAGCGTAAACCTACGCCTTTACCGCGATTCGCAAGAAATTTTTCAACGCGGCTTGCCGCGGTTTCTGTGAGTGTAATTGCCATGGTTCTTTGTTTAATCCTTTTAGACCGCTATTTTATACTACAAAGCAACGCTAATTTTTTGCTAATTTCTCTCGTACATTGATTGCGTGCTACTTCAAGTGTTATCCACAAAGCTACGCGCTAGTCTATGCGAGTTCTGCATTGTCAGTCGTACATCAAACGATGTTCTCAACAAGCCTGTGTCAGGCTTAAGCGCTTTCTTTTGCTGCTTGTTTAGCTTTAATATCTGCCACAGCAGCTTTAATTGCATCTTCGGCTAGCACTGAGCAGTGAATTTTGACTGGTGGCAATGCAAGCTCTTCTGCGATTTCAGAGTTCTTAATCGCATACGCTTCTTCAATGGTTCTGCCTTTTAGCCATTCAGTCACTAATGAGCTAGAAGCAATTGCAGAGCCGCAGCCGTAAGTTTTGAACTTAGCGTCTTCAATGATGCCGCTGTCATTAACTTTAATCATCAGCTTCATCACGTCGCCACAAGCTGGTGCACCCACCATGCCAGTACCTACTTGCGGGTCATTTTTATCTAGAGAGCCAACATTACGCGGGTTCTCATAGTGGTCTAATACTTTGTCTGAATATGCCATTCTCGTTCTCCTGTGTGTGTTTGAAATACATCGCAAACTCGGCGTTGATTTCGCTTCGCCGTACTGTAAGTACTGTCTTCAGCTTGCCGCCTTGATTTTGCTGCCTATTTCAAACGCTTGTATTATTTCCTGAAACTTTTATAAAAAACGCTTACTTTCTTTTATGACTAGGTGAAAGTGCATGAAGTTTAGTTCTTATAAACGCATGCACTGACAACAACGTCAGGAAAGCAAAAAACGCTTTTCTAGTGTGCTGCCCATTCTACCTTTGATAAATCCACGCCATCTTTAAACATTTCCCAAAGTGGTGAGAGTTCTCTTAATTTATCAATTTTGCC
>CAZZDN010000099.1:0-6813 GCA_964652655.1 uncultured Methylotenera sp. | reverse complement strand
GTAAAGCCAAAGCAAACGGCAACTACATGAACAGCATTTTGGCACACCAAGAAGCAGCACAAGATGGCTACCAAGAAGCGTTGTTGTTGGATGTAGATGGCTTTGTGGCTGAAGGTTCAGGTGAAAACATCTTCATCGTGCGTAACGGCAAACTCTACACCCCAGACCTGACCAGCGCACTAGAAGGCATCACCCGCGACACTATCGTACAATTAGCCACTGAACTAGGTATTCCAGTGATCGAAAAGCGCATCACCCGTGACGAAGTCTACGGCGCTGATGAAGCATTCTTCACAGGCACAGCGGCTGAAGTAACGCCAATTCGCGAGCTAGATAACCGTGCCATCGGTGCAGGCACTGCAGGCCCAATCACTAAGCAATTACAAAAACTGTACTTTGATGTAGTGACTGGCAAATCTGCGAAACACGCAGACTGGCTAACATTAGTATAATCAATCGCTTATTAATACAAGCAAACCATTCCTGCGCAGGCGGGAATGGTGATATGAGGAAATTTTAATGTCTGACGTAAAAGAAATCGAAGTTTCAGCCAAAGACCTACCATTACACTGCCCGACCCCTGAGGTTGCATTATGGTCATCTCACCCTCGCGTATTTTTAGATGTCGCGAAAACAGGTCATGTTGCCTGCCCTTACTGTGGGACAAAATACAAATTAAAAGCTGGTGAAATTGTTGGCCACCACCACTAGCAGTTCATCAATCGCGAACAGCTTTATGATTTCCGTCCGTCCTATCCGCCATGTCGGACTTCACAAAAATGGTCCGTATTGCGCTGGATTGCTGCTGGAAGCAATCATCTAGCGAGAAAGACATACGACAAACTATCGACAAGAACCCGTTTGGTCACTTACGATATCAAACTATAGCAAGTTAATAACCGCAGGTCGTCGCCATAAACTTTCGATTACCTGCCTTGCGTTGTCTGCTGTGCTATTGGTCCAAAAACTTACACAACCCACTTTATTATCACTTGCCAGCAAATTAAGCATCGCCAATCGCTTTTGCAACTGACGCGCCACCGCTGCGCCTGTATCAATCAAGCTTACCTCCTCGCCAACCACCTGCTCTATCAACGGGCGCACAAAAGGATAATGCGTGCAGCCCAATACAATTGTATCAGCCCCTTCATCTAGTAATGGCTGGCAGTATTGTTGAATCAATTGCATAGTAGTATCGGCCTGCAACTCACCACGCTCCACACACTCCACCAAACCAACACATGCCTGGGTAATGATTTTTACGTTACGCCCATAGCTTTCGAGCAAACCTGCAAATTGCGCACTTTTTAAAGTGCCTGTCGTTGCAAGCACACCAACAATGCCATTTTTACTGGCTGTAGCTGCAGACTTTACCGCTGGCTCCATGCCAATAATAGGCAACGCATATCGCTCACGCATCATATCAATCGCTGCAGCGGTTGCTGTATTACATCCCACAACAATAGCTTTAACATGATGATTTACCAAAAAATCTGCAATCTCAATACAACGTGCCTGAATCTCTGCAGGGGTTTTATTGCCATAAGGTGCATATTTGCTATCAGCCACATAGAGCAATTGCTCGTTAGGCAACAAAGCATGAATATGTTGCAGAACCGATATTCCACCTACTCCAGAGTCAAAAACACCAATCGGTCTTTGCTTGGAATCATGCATAAAGGGTTGATCAGTCATTAGTTGAGCAGTTATCAGTAATCTAGTTAAGTTACAATACGCATATTATAAACTGTTGAGTTAATTAAATGCTCAATGTAGTCACGCAACATAGGCTAATTGCATGCCAAAAAGGACCAATCAATGGGTAACCGTTTAAGTAAAATTTATACGCGTACAGGCGATAATGGCACCACCGGGCTAGGTGATGGTAGCCGCATAAGCAAAGACAGCATTCGTGTAGAAACGATGGGCGATATAGATGAGCTGAACTCCATGATAGGTATCATCTTAGCAGAGGGCACCTCCCAAAACTTGCAACGCATACTCACCCAAATCCAGCATGATTTGTTTAATCTGGGCGCGGAGATATGCATACCAGGTTACACAGTATTAACTGCGCCATGTGTTGATGCATTAGAACAAAGCATAGACACCTACAATGCTGAGCTCAGCCCATTAAAAGAATTTATATTACCCGGCGGTAGCAAAAGTGCCGCATTTTGCCACTTAGCGCGCACCGTATGTCGACGTGCTGAGCGAAAATTAATTGAATTACATCGCCATGAAAAAGTAAGTGAAATCTCCTTGCAATACTTAAATCGCCTCTCTGATTTACTATTTGTCATTTGTCGGATAATGAATAAAGAAGCTGGCGTGAGCGATGTATTGTGGACGAACAAGCAAGTTTAAATATCTACGAGCATTCGCAATACCGTAGCTAGCAATTAGCCTGCATAAAGTGAGCCACAGAAATCATTCAGATTTTAGATTCAAACTGTTAGATTCAAACTAGGTTAAGCTATAATTTCAATATGATAAGAAAATTATTCAATAAAATCTTTAAGCCTAAACTAGCTAAAACTGCACATGAAAAGTCAGCTCCTGTTAAACCAGAAAATCTAAAATCACATCAAGCTACACGCCCAATACTAGGGACAAAGAAGTCTAGCAAAAGAAAAGGTGGCAATGCGGATAGCGCCACTAGCATTCCATACAAAAAACACCAAATTGACCGCAGACTATTAAGCAACGCCGCAATTAAAACCATTGAAGGTCTACAAAAAGCTGGGTTTGAGGCCTACATCGTAGGCGGTGCCGTGCGCGATTTACTACTACAGCGCAAACCTAAAGACTTTGATGTAGCCACTGACGCTACCCCAGAAGAAGTTAACCGTGTATTTAGACGTTCTCGCATCATCGGCAGACGTTTCAGGCTAGTTCATGTGTTATTTGGTGATGAAACTATCGAAGTCTCTACCTTTCGCGGCCACCATGAAGCCAAAGGGGACACCCACACCAATGAAAGCGGCCGTATCATTCGCGATAACGTATTTGGTAGCCTAGAAGAAGATGCCACACGCCGTGATTTTACGGCCAACGCCCTGTATTACGACCCAACAAGCGAAATCGTACTAGACTTTCACCAAGGTTTTGCAGATATCCAGGCAGGCATACTGCGCATGATCGGCAAACCAGAAACCCGCTATGCAGAAGATCCTGTTCGTATGCTGCGCGTTGTACGCCTATCTGCAAAACTGGGGCTAAAAATCGACCCAGCCACCATGGCACCTATCGCAAAAATGGCGGATCTTCTGCAAGACGTACCACCCAGCCGGCTCTTTGATGAAATGCTTAAACTATTTTTATCAGGCCATGCGATTGAAAGCGTAAGCGCTTTACGTGAACAACATCTACATCATGGCTTGCTGCCAATGTTAGATGTCGTACTAGAACAACCGATGGGCGAGCGCTTTGTAATGCTTGCGCTCAAAAATACAGACGATCGTATTTTATCGGGCAAATCTGCCAACCCAAGCTTTCTATTTGCCACACTGTTATGGCATGAAGTACTAGCCGCGTGGGAAGTCTATAAAAAAGATGGCAACCCGCCTATTCCAGCGCTACATATGGCAATGAGTGAGGTGCTTGCCTCACAAGCTGAGAAGCTGGCAATTCATAACCGCTATACTGCCACCATGAAAGAAATTTGGGGCATGCAACCACGTTTTGAGCAACGCTCAGGCAAGCGTCCATTTGGCTTATTGACGCATCCACGCTACCGTGCCGGCTATGACTTCCTGCTACTGCGCTGTGAGTCAGGTGAATTGCCAACAGAGCTGGGGACATGGTGGACGACTTTCGCAGAAGCAGATAACGAAACACGTCAAGCCATGCTGGAAGCGGATACCGCGCCAAAAAAACGTAGGAAAAGAAATCGTAAAAAACCAAATAGCACTGCGCCATCTGAATCATGATGAATCGCGCATTTGTTGCACTTGGGAGCAATCTAGAAAACCCAAAAGCGCAAGTAGAACAAGCATTAGTGGCATTAAGTCAGCAACCGGAAACTCGCTTGGTTAAGCAATCATCACTTTACCAAACCGCACCAATTGACTGTATCGCTACAGCACCTGATTTCATTAACGCGGTGGCTGAGTTGGAAACCACGCTCACGCCTGAAGCCTTGCTTGACGCTATTCTCAACATTGAAAATATTGCAGGACGCGAGCGCCCTTATATCAATGCGCCGCGCGTATTAGACTGTGATTTACTGTTATACGGGGATATCACGCTAAACACCCCCAAACTTACCTTACCGCACCCGCGTATGCATACACGAGGCTTTGTATTATTACCATTATTTGAAATCGCACCGGATATTTCTATCCCGAATCATGGCAAAATAGCTGCATACATGACGCCAGATTTATTGTTAGGCATTAACAAATTACCATCCACAAAAAATCACCTGCTGTAAATGAACACATGAGCATTTTTAATAAATTTCCGTATATTGTTGTTGAAGGCCCAATCGGCTGTGGCAAAACCACACTGTCTAAAATGCTGGCAGATAAATTTCCGGTAGATTATCTCTCGGAAAAAGCAGAAGCCAATCCTTTTCTGCCACGCTTTTATCAAGATGCTCAACGCTACGGCTTACCGACGCAGCTGTTCTTTTTATTTCAGCGCGCCAATCAAATCAAAGAGTTAAGCCAACGCGACATGTTTGCAAAACCGATTGTGGCTGACTTTTTCTTAGAAAAAGACCCAATTTTCGCCAGACTTAATTTAGATGATGAAGAGTACGCGCTTTACCATCAGATTTATCAGCATCTACAGCTCAAAGCGCCCAAACCTGATTTGGTGATTTACCTGCAAACACCCATTGATGCGCTCATGGAGCGTATTGAGGAGCGAAGCGTGAGCTACGAGCAAGATATCCCAAGAGAATATATTGAACGACTCTCCAATGCTTACAGCGACTTCTTTCATAATTACGACACATCCCCTGTATTGATTGTGAACAACGAGAAGCTTAATATTGTTAAAAACCACAGCTCACTAGACTTGTTACTCAATCGCATCATGCAGATTAAAGGACAACGCGAGTTCTTTAATCCTAATTTTGAATAACCTTTGGGCATACGGAAATGACATTAGCTCAGCTAAATGAAATGGCAGCCAGTGGCGAAAAAATCGCCATGTTGACATGCTATGACGCTACGTTCGCTAAGCTAATGGCAGATGCTGGCGTGGATATCTTATTAGTGGGTGATTCATTGGGCATGGTATTACAAGGTGCAGAAAATACACTCAATGTAAGTATGCATCACATGACTTACCACACGAAAAGCGTCGCCGCAGGTGCGCCTGATACGCTGATTATTGCGGATATGCCGGTAGGAAGCTATGAGCACGATGACGAAGCTGCCTACAAAAACGCAGAATGGTTAATCCGCTCAGGGGCACAAATGGTAAAATTTGAAGGCGGCGGTGACCGCGTCGCAACTGCACGCTATCTGATTGAAAGAGGAATCCCTGTCTGTGCGCACTTGGGGTTTACACCTCAATCTGTCAATCAACTTGGCGGCTATAAAATTCAAGGTAAAACCGAAGAAAGCGCCCACCAAATCATGCAAGATGCCATCGACATGAATAATGCAGGCGTGAGCATGATCGTACTGGAAATGGTGCCGGCAGCATTAGCCAAGCAGATTACAGATAATATTAAAGCCCTGACTATTGGAATTGGTGCTGGCGTAGATTGCGATGGACAAGTATTGGTCATCCACGATTTATTGGGCATTTACAATGGCCCAGCCAGTAAACCAGCAACCCAGTTTAAAGCACCGAGATTCATCAAGAACTTTCTATCTAACACGAATAGCGTGCAACAAGCTGTCAGTAACTATGTAAAAGCAGTGAAAGACAAAACCTTTCCCGCATCTGAACATAGCTACTAAAACTCTACCATCGCCACACATATGCAACGTATCTACACGACTGACGCGCTCAGAAATATACTCAAGACACACAATAACATCGCTTTTGTACCAACCATGGGCAATCTGCATGATGGACACATTGCACTGGTAAAACTAGCGAAACAGCATGCGCAATCTGTCGTCACCAGTATTTTTGTTAACCCGCTACAGTTTGGCCCGAATGAAGACTTAGCGAACTACCCCCGCACGCTGGAGGCCGACTGCAAAAAGCTGGAGGATGCTGGCGCGGATATCGTATTCATCCCTAGCGTGACTGAAATGTACCCAGATTTTGATGGAGAGCAGTTAAACCAAACCATGACGATTACAGCACCACCTATTGCTTCAGAATTATGTGGTGCATCACGTCCAGGTCACTTTTCCGGCGTAGCGACCGTGGTCATGAAGTTATTTAACCTAGTCATGCCACAAGTAGCCGTCTTTGGTAAAAAAGACTTCCAACAAGTATTTGTGATTAAAGAACTGGTTCGACAATTTAACTTACCAATCCAGATTATTGCTGGTGACACAGTACGCGAACCAAGCGGGCTGGCCATGAGCTCGCGTAACGGCTATTTAACACCAACGCAAAAAGCAGAAGCAGCACAGCTACATCAATGCCTAGTCGGCATCGTGAATGCAATTAAGCAAGGCAATACGAACTTTACAGATTTAACGCAGGCAGCATCGCACACTTTGACGCAACAAGGCTGGCTAGTTGACTATATCTCTGTACGCTCAGCCAATACTTTACAGCCTGCAACGAACGAAGACAGCGAGCTTGTTGTCTTAATTGCTGCAAAGTTAGGCAATACTAGATTGATTGATAATATTGATTTTTGCGCTAAGTGATTGAAAAGACTATAATGCA
>CAZZDN010000098.1:0-6826 GCA_964652655.1 uncultured Methylotenera sp. | reverse complement strand
GTGGATGGCGATAATGCGGCGGCGATGCGTTATACGGAAATCCGTATGGCTAAAATTGCACATGAGTTATTAGCCGATATCGACAAAGAAACGGTAGATTTTGGCCCTAACTATGATGGTTCTGAACATGAGCCATTAATTATGCCAGCGCGCATTCCTAATCTGCTGATTAACGGTAGCTCAGGTATTGCCGTAGGTATGGCGACCAATATTCCACCACACAACCTGAATGAAGTATTGGATGCCTGTTTTGCATTGCTTAAAAATCCAGAAACGACGGTTGAAGAATTGATTGAGCTGGTGCCAGCGCCAGACTTTCCGACTGCAGGTATTATTTACGGTACTGTGGGTGTAAAAGAGGGTTATCGTACTGGTCGTGGCCGTGTGGTGATGCGTGGCCGCACCCACTTTGAGGATATGGATAAAGGCGGTCGTCAGTCTATTATTATTGATGAACTACCATACCAAGTGAACAAGAAAACGCTGATTGAGAAAATCGCGGAGCTTGTTAATGAGAAGAAAATCGAAGGTATTTCTGATTTACGTGACGAATCTGATAAATCAGGTATGCGCGTAGTGATTGAACTGAAGCGTGGCGAAATTCCAGATGTTGTGTTGAACAATCTGTATAAACAGACACAGTTGCAAGACACTTTCGGTATGAATATGGTGGCATTGTTGGATGGTCAGCCACGCTTGCTGAACTTGAAGCAAATGCTAGAAGCATTTTTACGTCATCGCCGTGAAGTGGTGACACGTAGAACTGTGTTCGAGTTGCGTAAAGCGCGCGAACGCGGCCACGTGCTGGAAGGTTTGGCGGTTGCGTTGGCGAACGTAGATGAAATGATTGCTATCATCAAAGCTGCGCCAACACCACCAGAAGCCAAAAAAGATTTGATGGCTAAATCTTGGCAATCTCCAGTCGTGGAGGAGATGCTTAAGCGCGCTGCGATGGAAGCTGCGCGTCCAGAAGGCTTGGCGGTGAATTTTGGTCTAACACCAAATGGCTACAAATTAAGCGATGTGCAAGCGCAAGAAATTCTGCAAATGCGTCTGCAACGCTTGACTGGTCTTGAGCAAGACAAAATTGTTAATGAATACAAAGAAGTGATGGATATTATTGCCGACTTGCTTGATATCTTGGCAACGCCAGCGCGTGTGACCGCGATTATTACTGATGAGTTGACTGAAATCAGAAGGCAGTTTGGTGATAAGCGTCGCAGTGAAATCGTAGAGAATGCACAAGATTTGTCTTTAGAAGATTTAATCGCACCACAAGACGTGGTCGTGACTTTATCGCACACCGGCTATATTAAATCTCAGCCTTTAGATGAGTACCGTGCCCAAAAACGCGGTGGTCGTGGTAAGCAGGCTGCTGCGACGAAAGAAGATGACTTCATCGATAAAATGTTCGTAGCCAATACGCACGATTACATTTTATGCTTCTCAAACCGTGGCCGTGTCTATTGGCTAAAAGTATATGAGGTGCCGCAAGGTAGTCGTGCTAGCCGCGGTAAACCAATAGTTAACTTATTCCCGCTGGAAGAAAACGAAAAAATCAACGCGATTCTGTCTGTGAAGAGTTTTGATGAAAATCATTTTATCTTCATGGCAACCTCACTAGGTACAGTGAAGAAAACAGCATTAACAGAATTTTCTAACCCACGTAAATCAGGCATTATTGCGATCAATCTGGATGAAGGAGATTATCTGATTGGTGCTGAAATCACTAACGGCAGCAATGACGTCGTGTTAGTTTCTAACGGCGGTAAAGCTGTATGGTTTGACGAAAATGAAGTGCGTGAAATGGGGCGTGCTACTCGTGGTGTGCGTGGTATGAAGCTAGCAGAAGGTCAGCAAGTGCTATCACTATTGATCGCATCTAATGACCAGCAAACGGTGATGGTGGCGACAGAAAATGGTTACGGTAAGCGTACTGTGTTGGCAGATTTCCGCCGCTCAGGCCGTGGTACACAAGGTGTGAAAGCGATTGCTGTGAGTGAGCGTAACGGTCTTGTCGTCGCAGCCAAACTCGTGAGCGATGAAGACGAAATTATGCTGATTACGACAGGTGGTGTGTTGATTCGTACCCGTGTTAGCGAAATTCGCGAATTAGGCCGTGCAACACAAGGTGTTACATTAATTAATCTAGGTGAGGGCGAAAAACTCTCAGGAATAGAAAAAATTGTAGAAACCGACGATGAAGAGAGTGCTGAACCTGATACTGACATCGAAGTAGATGGTGAGGTCGAATAGCACCATACTAAATAGCCTACAGCAGATATTTGATACGTCTGCTATAGGCTTTAAGTTCGCCACTAAAATTTTCAATAATATTTTTTGATTTCGAATTTCATTAATGACTAAAATTTATAATTTTTCTGCAGGTCCTGCAGTGTTACCTAAACCAGTTTTAGAGCGCGCTCAGGCTGAAATGCTGGACTGGCATGGCTCAGGCATGAGTGTGATGGAAATGTCACATCGAGGTAAAGAGTTCACTAGTATTTTGGCTAAAACTGAAGCCGATTTGCGCCAGTTATTAAATGTACCAAAAAATTATAAAGTACTGTTTTTACAAGGTGGTGCGATTGCAGAAAATGCGATTATCCCAATGAATCTCCTTAATGGAGGTGAGGCAGACTACGTGGTCACCGGTGCATGGTCTAAACGTAGTGTGGAAGATGCCAATGCATACGGTAAGATTAATGTCGTCGCCAGTAGCGAATCCGATGGTTTTACCAATGTCCCAGACTTCTCTACTTGGAAGTTAAACAAAAACGCTGCTTATTTGCATATCTGTACCAATGAAACGATTAATGGCGTTGAGTTTGATGGCCTACCAGATGCTGGCGATGTGCCTATTGTCGCGGATATGTCATCACATATTCTTTCACGTCCGATAGAGGTGAGTCAGTACGGCGTGATTTATGGCGGAGCTCAGAAAAATATCGGTCCTGCTGGTTTGTGTATCGTGATCGTGCGTGAGGATTTACTAGATCGTGCATCCCCTTTAACGCCAGCCGTGTTTAACTGGAAAACACAGTCAGAAAATCAATCCATGATTAACACACCACCAACTTATAGTATCTATATTGCAGGCCTGGTGTTTGAGTGGTTGTTAGCGCAAGGTGGTGTGAGTGAGATTGAGAAGGTCAATATTCAAAAAGCAAATCTGCTTTATAACTATATTGATAGTACCGATTTTTATATCAATAATGTGGCTACGCATAATCGCTCGCGCATGAATATTCCATTTTTCTTAGCTGATGAATCGTTAAATGAAGCCTTCTTGAACGGGGCTGAAGCGAATGGATTATTGCAGTTAAAAGGACACCGTATGGTGGGTGGTATGCGTGCGTCTATTTATAATGCGATGCCGATAGAAGGTGTGCAGGCATTGGTGAGTTACATGCAGGAATTTGAAAAAGCACATTAATATGTCTAAAGAACAATTATCAAGCTTGTTAAAGCAGCATCGTGACCAAATTGATGCGATTGATGAACAAATCCTTAAGCTCGCGAATGCACGTGCTAGTCATGCACGACATATTGGTGAGCTTAAAGATGATGGCGTGATTTATCGTCCAGAGCGTGAGGCACAGGTCTTAAGACGATTAATGGCGCTCAATGAAGGTCCGCTTCCTGCAGAGGCTGTCACTAATATTTTCCGCAGCATCATGTCTAATTGCCGTGCGCTTGAAAAAGAGATGACGGTGGCTTTTTTAGGCCCACTTGGCACCTACAGTGAAGAGGCCGCACTCAAGCAGTTTGGTGAAGGTAAGCATGCAGTTGTTTGCGGTTCTATCGATGAGGTTTTTCGTACCGTTGAATCTGGACAGGCTGATTACGGTGTCGTACCCGTAGAAAACTCAAACGAAGGGGCTGTTGGCCTAACCTTGGATTTACTATTGAGTAGTCCACTTAGAATTTGTGGTGAAGTGACTATTCCAATTCATCATTGTTTATTATCTAAGCAAACCGATATACAACAGATTTCACACGTATTTTCACATGCGCAGTCTTTAGCACAGTGTCACGAGTGGCTTAATAAAATGTTGCCAAACGCTGAGCGAGAGCCAGTGACTAGCAATGCACGTGCTGCACAGATGATTCATGATCTGATTGCTGCAGATGGCACTTTTGCTGCGGCAATTGCAAGTAAGCGTGCTGCTGAATTATTCAATTTAAATGTGCTTGCTGAGAACATCGAAGATGATCCTAAGAACACAACGCGCTTCTTAGTTCTATCCGCTCATGATGTAGCTCCATCAGGCCAAGATAAAACCTCTTTTGTCACTGCGACCAAAAATCAGCCAGGTGCAATTCTAAGCTTATTAGAGCCTTTAGCTAAGCACAATGTGAGTATGACTAAGCTAGAGTCAAGGCCAGCTAAAGGTGGTATGTGGGAGTATGTGTTCTATGTTGACATAGAAGGTCACGTCCAAGATACCAACGTCGCTTCTGCAATAAATGAAGTTACGTCTAGAGCTTCATATTTGAAGTTGCTAGGGTCTTATCCACTGGCCGTTGTATAACCTATTTGACTTTGGGATGGTTCCGCTATCTACATCATCTGCACGTGATTGTGTGTTTGATGTTTTGAATTGATGCGAAATGATTAAAAATTGCAGCTGTGCTTGCAACTTGTTAAAGACTTTATTTTCTTAGCTGTCACATATTAAATAAATATCTAGCGTCACTTTTCTAGTTATTTTATGTCCATCATCACTTTCTATTCTTAATTACATCATGACAATACAAGCACCGCAACATATTCAAAAAATCGCTCCTTATCAAGGTGGGAAGCCTATTACTGAGCTTGCGCGAGAAATGCATCTTAACGTAGAAGATATAGTTAAGTTAGCGTCGAATGAAAACCCTTTAGGGATTAGTCCTAAGGCTGATTATGCAATTCAAGAAGCTATATTAGAGATAGCACGTTATCCAGATGGGAATAGCTTTGCATTGCGTGAAGCGGTCAGCAATAAGTTTAATGTTTCACCTGACCAAATCGTGTTTGGAAATGGATCTAATGATATTTTAGAGTTGGTTGCTCGTGCGTATTTAAGTGCTGATAGTGAGGTGATATATTCACAACACGCTTTTGCAGTTTACCCATTAGTGACCCAAGCAATGGGTGCTAAAGGTGTGGTGGTGCCGGCTAAAGATTTCGGTCACGATTTATCAGCGATGCTAGCGGCTGTGACCGATAAAACTAGCTTGATTTTTATTGCGAACCCAAATAATCCAACCGGTACTTTATTAGCTAAAGACGCTTTATTTGCATTCTTGCAACAAGTACCTAAAAATGTATTGGTAGTGCTGGATGAGGCTTACGACGAATACCTACCTGCAGAGCATAAGTCACAAGCAATTTCTTGGTTAAACGAATTTGATAACTTATTGATTTCACGTACCTTTTCTAAAGCTTATGGTTTGGCAGGGTTACGTATCGGTTTTGGCTTATGCCATGCGCAGATTGCCGACATGATGAACCGTGTGCGGCAGCCGTTTAACGTAAACAGTGTAGCGCAAGCAGCAGCAGTGGCATCATTAGCGGATGATGACTTTGTTGAACGCAGTTATGCATTGAATCAAGCCGGCATGGCACAACTGAAACAGGGCTTTGATCAACTTGGTCTGAGTTACATTCCATCTTTTGCTAACTTTATCAGTGTTAAAGTTGGTGATGCTGCGACGATTAATCAGAAACTGTTACAAAATGGTGTGATTGTAAGACCTGTGGCTAACTATGAAATGCCAGAATACCTGAGGGTCAGTATCGGTCTGTTTTCAGAGAATGCTAAATTTTTAGACGTATTGGCCAAAATACTCAAGTCTTAAGGCGTTTAGTGGTCTCGCATCATGAATTTACTTAGTAGATATTGGGTAAGTTTGCGGTGTTACATCTGTAAGTTAGAGCGCAAAATGCTTCTCACGTTACAACAATATGTGAGTAGCGAAATTAACCAAATTTAAAAAGGATATTTATTATGTGGACAACTCCAGCAGCTACTGAAATGCGTTTCGGTTTTGAAGTGACAATGTACGTAATGAACAAGTAATTATTGTTTATTTCACATTAAAAAAGGCTGTTGTGAAACAGCCTTTTTTTGTAAAAAAATGGATGTTTAGAGAAGAGTATGCCGTTTTTTTACAAAAAATTGTGGTGTCTTAACACATTTTTAATCATGGTCATTAAATTTAAATGGGATTGTAGAAATTCATGCATATACACGTATTAGGGGCTGGTGCTGGGGGTGGATTCCCACAGTGGAATTGTAACTGTTTTAATTGTGATGGTTTGCGTAAAGGCACAATTAAGGCAACCAAACGGACGCAATCATCTATCTGTGTGAGTGGAGATGGCGTGAATTGGGTGCTATTTAATGCATCTCCTGATGTATTACAGCAGATTCAAGACTTCGCTCCATTACAACCAGGTCGTGCAGTAAGGGATACAGGCATTCAAGCGATTATTTTGATTGATGCGCAGATAGACCATACAACAGGCCTATTTATGTTGCGCGAAGGCTCTGTCAAACGTGAAATTTATTGTACCGAAATGGTTTATGATGATTTGACTTCTGGTAATCAAATTCTGAATATTCTCGGCCATTACTGCGGTATCAACCACCACAATATTCCAATTGATGGGAATACTAGCTTTACTATCCCTAATGTACCAAATTTGAAATTCACCGCAGTTGCATTGAAGAGTGCTGCCCCGCCTTACTCACCGCATCGTAACGATCCACATCCTGGCGATACTATTGGTGTGTTGATTGAAGAACTTTCGACTGGCAAAAAATGCTGGTATTCGCCA
>CAZZDN010000097.1:0-6890 GCA_964652655.1 uncultured Methylotenera sp. | reverse complement strand
GTTCGTAACTAACGAAATCAGAAAAGGAATTTCAATTTGAAATTCAGCTTTTTTAAAGAGTCAGTACCTCCATTGGTCGGCATAGACATTAGCTCAACCTCAGTAAAAATGGTAGAGCTTGCCAGTGACGGGCGTGGTGGGTACAAACTAGAAAACTACTCTATTTCCCCGCTTGCGAAAGATGCCATTTCAGATGGCAACGTTGGTGACTTGGAAAAGGTTGCCGATGCTGTAAAGCTCGGTTGGAAGCTATTAGGCTCACGAGAAAAGCGCGTTGCGCTTGCGTTGCCTTCCTCTGCTGTCATCGCTAAAAAAGTCATCATGTCTGCTGACCTTCGTGAAGAAGACATGGAAGTGCAAGTAGAGAACGAAGCCAATCAATACATTCCCTTTTCACTCGATGAGGTGAATCTTGACTTTCAAGTGCTTGGTCCTGCACCGAACAACCCAGATGAAGTTGAAGTGTTAATCGCGGCAGCGCGTAAAGAAAAAATCGAAGATCGTGTCGCGGCAGCTGAGGGTGCTGGTTTAAAAGTGATTGTGATGGATGTCGAGTCTTATGCCACAGAGGCCGCCTACACATTGGTTGCTAGTCAGCTCCCCAATGCTGGTCGCGAACAAACGGTGATGATTGTCGATATCGGCGCGACAATGATGCACATCAATGTACTGCACAACAATGTGCCTATCTATGCGCGAGAGCAGAGTTTCGGCGGTGCGCAATTAACGCAAGAGATACAAAGAAGGTTTGGCCTCTCGCAAGAGGAGGCGGAAATCGCTAAACGCAAAGGTGGTTTACCTGAAAGTTACGAAAGTGAAGTGTTGCAACCCTTCGTGCAGCTTCTCGCAATGGAAGTCGCTAGGGCATTGCAGTTTTTCACTAGCTCAACGCAATACAATCGCGTTGACCACATCGTGTTGGCTGGCGGGTGTGCCTCAATTCCTGAAATTGATCTGACGGTGCAAGACCGTACGCAAGTGAATGCGATTATTGCAAACCCATTCCACAGTATGGCAGTCAGCGCTAAAGTCAGGCCGCAACAAGCAGCGACAGATGCCCCTGCGTTATTAATAGCATGTGGGCTTGCAATGCGAGGGTTTGCACTATGATACGCGTCAATCTTTTACCACATCGTCAAATAAGGCGCGAAGCTAGGCAGCGAGAGTTTGGCTTGATGGCTTTGTTTAGTGCCGTGGCAGCATGTGCAATTTTGTTCATGGCTTATACCATCATCAACAGTAAAGTAGATAATCAGCTAGAGCGTAACCAGCGACTGAATAATGCAATCACAAAGTTGGATAAAGAAATCGCTGATATTAAAGATCTAAAAGAACAGATTAGTGCAATGCTCGAACGTAAGCAGGTGGTTGAGAACTTGCAAACAAATCGTAGTCAAGCCGTGGTTATATTTGATGAGCTCAGCCGTCAGCTGCCTGAGGGAATGTATTTCAAAAGTATTAAGCAGGAAGGCAATACTATTACGATAGAAGGCGTTGCTGATACAAACGCCAGAGTTGCGACACTAGTCCGTAACTTTAATCAATCTCAGTGGTTGCAGTCTCCCACCTTGATTGAAATTAAAGCAATGACATCAGATGCTCAAAAACAAAACCAATTTATCGTCACTGTCAGTTTAAAAGCGCCCGCAACAGAAGAAGATGTTGGTGCTAGCCCCGCAGTTGGCAATGCGAGTCAATTATGAAATTAGAAGACTTTAATAATATAGATATTAACAATGCAGGTAGCTTGCCTGCTCCTGTTAAGGCAGTTCTTCTTGGGGTTGAGTTTTTGGTGCTGGTCGCTATCGGATATTATTTGTTGCTGACGCCAGCTATCGAGACTTTAGATGGAGAGGTTGCAAAAGAAGAGGATCTCAGAAAAGTCTACTTTGAGAAAAAAAGCCAAGCGCTTAATTTAGAAGCGTATAAGCAACAGATGGTAGAAATTGAAAAAACTTTTGGAGCATTACTGAAGCAATTGCCTGATCGTTCAGAAATCGACGGTTTGTTAACGGATATTAATCAGGCGGGTCTTGGCCGAGGCTTGGAGTTTGAGTTGTTTAAGCCAGGGCAAGAGTCTCAGTCTGAGTTTTATGCTGAAATGCCGATCGAAATTAAGGTGCTGGGCACCTATCATGATTTGGGAGCATTTGCCACAGACATATCAAAGTTGTCACGCATCGTCACTTTAAGTGATGTTGTTGTTGTAAATAAAAATAAAATGACTAAGCCTGGCGCGGGTGATAACACCTTGACGATGGAGGCCACTGCAAAAACATATCGATATTTAGATGCGGCTGAAATTGCAGCTAAGCGCAAAGCAGATGAAGCGGCTAGGAAGGCTAAGCAATGATTCCGACTAGATTTGTCAAATTAAGATTTTCGACTCTTTTGCCGTTACATCTATACGTAGTGGTTGCGATGAGTGTGATAGTAGTCGGTTGCAGCTTTGATGAAGGTGATGATCTTGATCAGTATATGAGAGATGCCACAAATGGCGTGAAGCCTAGAATAAAGCCGTTGCCAGAAGTCAGGCCATACATGGCGTTGCAGTATAATGCGGATGGTACATTAGTAGATCCATTTCGCGCTCGTAAGGCGGTTAATAAATCTACTGCATTGCAACCCAATTTAAATCGCCCTAAAGAGCCGATGGAGGCGTATCCACTTGAAAGTTTGAAATACGTGGGTTTATTGTCAAAAAATAAATTGATTTATGCTTTGTTAAAGACCCCTGACGACGGTGTCCAGCATGTGAAAGTTGGTAATTATGTGGGACAAAGTTTTGGTAGAGTTACCCAGATTACAGATTCAGAAATAGTATTAAAAGAAATCGTTCAAGATGATTTAACCGGTGATTGGGTTGAGCGTATCTCTACGTTGGCGTTACAAGAAGAGTAATTAAACCTTCGAGCAAAAGCTTACTAAAGTAAGTGAGTGATGCTAATTTAAAGCTATAAATTTTAAGCCTGGAAATCATTGGGTTTTTAGGTGGTAATAATTAAGGTGAAATAATGAAAACGAAAGCCTATTTATCAAAGCTCTTAAAAGCGACAATCTTCTTAGGGTTGTTTACATCTTCTGCATTGGTGATTGCTGAAGATCAGTCGGCGTTATCTAATAAAATTGAGAGCGTAGATTACACCACGCTACCTGGTGGGCGGGTTAATGTACTTATTAAAACTAGCCAGCCATTGGCAAATCCACCTGCAGGCTTTACCTTAAATGCGCCCTCCCGAATTGCATTGGACTTCCCGAAGGTGGGTAGTGCACTAAGCAAAAATAACATACAGGTCAGCACAGGGGTGTTGAAGAGTATTGCTTTTGCGCAAGGTAAGGATCGTACGCGCATGGTACTCAGTCTCACCAAAAATGTAGGATACACTACATCGGTAAATGGAAATGAGGTCGGTATTCTATTACAAGAGAACTCACCTAATAGTACAACTACTGTAGAGACTAAGTTTTCTGAGCCTTCCTTAGGTAATAAAGTCGTCATGATTAACAATGTAGACTTTTTGCGTGGAAAAAATGGGGAGGGTCGGGTTGTTGTGGATTTGTCTGATCCTTCGGCTGGTATTAATATCAAGCAAAAAGGTAAAGCCATAGAAGTAGATTTTATTAATGCCGATGTGCCCAGTAATCTGCAAAGACGATTGAATGTAGTTAATTTCAATACGCCAGTGATGTATGTTGATCTGATGAAGCAGGGTAAAAATGGTCGTATGGTGATTGAGCCTAAAGGAAACTGGGAGCAGTCAGCCTATCAAGCAGATAAAAAATTCATTATTGATGTACGTCAGGTGATAGAAGATCCAAACAAGTTGGTGCGAGGTACAAAACCAGGCTACGCCGGCGAGAAGCTTTCGTTAAACTTCCAAAATATTGAAGTTCGTTCAGTATTGCAGGTAATTGCTGATTTTACGGGCCTGAACATCATAAGTAGCGATACGGTGACAGGAAATCTAACATTAAGGCTCAAGGATGTTCCTTGGGATCAGGCTTTGGAGATTATTTTGCAAAGCAAGGGGTTGGATAAACGGAAAAATGGTAACGTTATTTTAGTTGCGCCTTCTGATGAGCTTGCCGCAAAAGAGAAAGCAGAGCTAACTGCGCAACAGGAAAAAGAAAAACTAGAGTCTGTTCGCACCGAGTCCTTTACGCTTAAGTATCAAAAGGCTGAAGATTTCAAAACCATACTAAATGGAGGTGCTACTACATCTGGAGGTACTGGTGGTGGACAAGGAATGCGAAACAGAATTTTGTCTGACCGTGGAACAGTGAATCATGATGCTAGAACAAACACGATATTTGTGCAGGACACAGCGAAAAAGCTAGAAGAAATTCAGGCGATTATTAACAGAATTGATGTTCCCGTTAAGCAGGTCATGATTGAATCTCGCTTGGTGATTGCAGATGATAAATATAGCAAAAACTTGGGTGCCAGGTTAGGTGTTACGCAGACAGGTAAGCCTGGCTCTAACACAAATGCTACCTTGAGTGGCACGCTCGGTAATCGGCCTACAGCCACAACAGCAACCACCATTACACAAGGGCCTCACAATGGATCTGTTCAAACAGCCCTTACTGATGGTAATGTGTTTACCAGTTCAGATGGTTTGCCTGATTTAATGTCTAATTTGGCAGTGGCAAATGCGGCAGGTTCAATCGCTTATAGTATTTACAATGTTGCAGCTGGTTTGCTGTTGAATCTTGAGTTGTCCGCAATGGAGCAAGATCAAAAAGGTAAGGTTGTTTCAAGTCCTCGCGTGATTACTGCCAACCAAAGCAAAGCTAAAATTGCACAGGGTACTGAAATTCCCTACTTACAGGCGTCAAGTAGTGGTGCGACCAACGTTGCCTTTAAGCCTGCTGTGTTAAGCTTAGAGGTGACGCCGCAAATTACGCCTGATGAAAAAATCATTATGGTGTTGGATATTAAAAAAGATAAAGTAGGGCAAGTGTTTAATGGAGTGCCTTCGATAGATACGCAAAATATCAATACACAAGTTCTTGTTGGTAACGGTGAAACTGCTGTGCTTGGTGGTATTTTTGAGCAGACTGAGCGCAACGATGTTGAGAAAGTACCTTTCTTCGGGGATTTGCCATTGTTTGGTAACTTGTTTAAACGCACTGCACGTCAAAATGACAAAACAGAACTGTTGATATTTATCACCCCAAGAATTGTCGATGAGCGACTAACATTGCAGTAAACGTTGATGCTGTAACATAGCAGCTAGTAACCTGATTGTTTTGATAAAATGCCCATCCTAGAATATGATGGGCATTTTATTTTGAAGCTTTGCTATCAGTGGTTAATGGATAGTAAAAGCTTCAAACACCATATAATAAAAATGTTGCAAAGCAACTAAGGTGGTTTTCCTAAGGTGGTTTTCATTGAATAATATCTATTTTATAGGCCTGATGGGCGCTGGTAAGACAACGATTGGTCGAATGTTAGCCAAGCAGTTAGATAAAGACTTTTATGATTCTGATGTCGAAATTGAAAAAAAAACTGGCGTGAAAATTCCACTCATTTTTGAGTTGGAGGGGCAGGATGGGTTTCGTAAACGAGAAAGCCTCGTGATAGAAGAGTTATGCCAGTTGAATGATATTATTATGGCAACGGGTGGTGGTGCTGTGTTGATGCCAGAAAATCGTGCTTTCCTAAAGAATACTGGAAAAATCATTTATTTGCGTGGCAAAGTCAACGATTTATATCAGCGGACGCGACATGATAAAACTAGACCGCTACTGCAAGGTGGGAACATGAAGCAAAAACTAGAGCGCTTGTACATCGAACGCGATCCAATATATACCAGTTTAGCTGATTATATAGTAGATACTGGCGCGCAGTCGGCATTGGAAATTACTAGTCATATTGAAGCTATATTAAAAAAATAAATTGTTAAAAAGTAAAAGTAGATGCAAACATTAAAAGTAGAGTTGGCGAATAGAAGTTATCCGATTCATATCGGCACGGGATTGATTACAAATGCAGATTTGATTGTGCCTCACTTAAAGCGCAAACATGTGGCTGTAGTGACGAATACTACGGTCGCGCCGCTTTATCTGCAGCAGTTAACTCAAACATTAAATGATGCTGGGGTGGCCGTCATTCCGATTATTTTGCCTGACGGGGAGGCATACAAAAATGGTGAAACACTTAATCTAATTTATGATGCGCTACTTCATCATCGTTGTGAGCGAAGCACCACACTTATTGCCTTGGGCGGAGGTGTTATTGGGGATTTAACTGGTTATGCAGCGGCAACCTATCTCCGTGGCGTACCATTTATTCAAATTCCTACTACTTTACTGTCACAGGTCGATTCATCTGTGGGGGGTAAAACGGGTATTAACCATCCACTTGGTAAAAATATGATAGGTGCATTTTACCAACCGCAGTTAGTATTGGCTGATATCGATACACTTCAAACTTTGCCGCCACGAGAGTTTTCTGCGGGTGTCGCGGAAGTGATTAAGTATGGCTTGATTCGAGATGCGCAATTTTTTGATTGGCTGGAACAGCATATTGATGAATTGATGTCGTTAGACAAGGCGGTGCTCAGTGAGGCTATCTATCGCTCATGTCAGAATAAGGCAGATGTTGTTGCGCGTGATGAGCATGAAACGGGTGAGCGAGCACTACTTAATCTTGGCCATACTTTTGGGCATGCGATTGAAAACGCGATGGGCTATGGCGTTTGGCTTCATGGTGAAGCGGTCGCCGCTGGTACTATGATGGCAGCGGATTTGTCACAGAGAATGGGCTGGCTCAGCGATGAGGAAGTTAAACGCATTCATCGCTTGCTAACATCGGCTAAATTGCCATTAGATGCGCCAAAGCTAGGGGTGGAGAAATATCTGGACTTGATGCAGTTGGATAA
>CAZZDN010000096.1:0-6913 GCA_964652655.1 uncultured Methylotenera sp. | reverse complement strand
CAAAGAAACGATCATTAAAGCTATCAAAGCCATATTTATTTTCTAAAATCTGATTGATCGCACTAAATTTAGATTGGATCGCAGCAGGGATATCAGGACGTTTCATATAAAAGAACCACGCTAATACCACACCAGATAAAGCTAAAGCAAAAGGCAGCGTCATCAACCCATGTACTGCCATACCCACTGGTGAGTGAAAAATACTATGCCAATGGTGCGCAAGTTCATGCATTGCGGGATGCGCATGCACATCTACAAAAATAACGCCTTTGAAAAACTCACCAAATAACATAGGTTCAATAGCAAAATAACCAATTGCTAATGAAGGTACAGCTAATAAGATGAGTGGCAATTTCACCACCCAACCTGGCTCATGTGGATCATCTGTTGGGCTCAAACCATGATGATGATCTTCATCGTGGTGATCTTCATCGTGATGTTGATGCGTATCGTGCTTAACCTCACGCCATTTTTCTTTACCGTGGAACACTAGAAAATACATACGGAAGCTATAGAAAGCTGTCACAAACACACCAGCTAACACCGCAAAGTATGCAAAACCACTACCAGCAACAGTAGAAAATTTAGCCGCTTCGATAATACTATCTTTAGAGTAAAAACCTGACAGCAAAGGAGTACCAATGAGCGCCAACGAACCAATCAGCGAGGTAATCCAAGTAATTGGCATGTATTTTTTAAGGTTACCCATATTGCGAATATCTTGATCATGATGCATTCCCATAATCACAGAACCCGCAGCTAAGAACAACAGCGCTTTAAAGAAGGCATGGGTCATTAAGTGGAAAATAGCCACTGAGTAAGCTGAAGCACCTAAGGCCACTGTCATGTATCCTAATTGCGACAAGGTGGAGTAAGCCACTACTCGCTTAATATCATTTTGGATAATCCCTAGAAAGCCCATAAATAATGCCGTGATACTACCAATCACAATCACGAACGACAATGCTGTCGATGACAATTCAAAGAGTGGTGACATACGTGCCACCATAAAGATACCAGCAGTTACCATAGTAGCCGCGTGGATCAATGCAGAAATCGGGGTAGGACCTTCCATAGAGTCAGGCAACCATACGTGCAATGGTACTTGTGCAGATTTACCCATAGCACCGATAAAAAGTAGGATGCATGTCACTGTCATTAACGACCATGACGCGTTGCCAATTAGATTAATTTTAGTATCAGCCATGGCAGGTGCCACTGAAAATACCGCAGCATAATCTAGGCTACCAAAATGAAATAATACTAGTCCAATACCAAGCAAGAACCCAAAGTCACCTACACGGTTAACCAAGAATGCTTTTAAGTTTGCGTAGATTGCAGTTGGACGTGTGTACCAAAAGCCAATCAGCAAGTAAGAAACCAAACCGACCGCTTCCCAACCAAAGAATAACTGCATAAAGTTATTGCTCATCACCAGCATCAGCATAGAGAAGGTGAATAATGAAATATAACTAAAAAAGCGTGCGTAGCCTTTATCTTCGTGCATATAGCCAATGGTGTAGATATGTACCATCAACGATACAAAAGTCACCACCACCATCATCATTGCACTTAGTCTGTCGATTAAAAAGCCAATTTCGAATGAAAAATTCCCGCTTTTTAACCAAGAATAGACCGTCTCATTATATGGTTGGCTTACCATAGCATCTTTAAGAACGTACGCTGACAAAACAAAAGAGATAGCGACGCCTGCAATTGTGACAACATGAGCAGCTGCTCTTGGTAGATATTTGCCAAACAGGCCAATGATAATTGCCGCCAATAATGGAAGCAATGGAATTGCCAGATAGATTTGTTGCATGCTCATGCTAAACACTTAGCCTTTCAAACTGTCTAAATCATCAACATTAATGGTGCGTAAACTTCTGAATAGCACAACCAATATCGCTAAACCAATAGCAGACTCTGCAGCTGCTACCGTTAAAATAAAGAATACAAATACTTGTCCGGCAATATCATTTAAATAATGTGAGAACGCTATAAAGTTAAGGTTAACAGCTAGTAGCATCAGCTCAATCGCCATCAACAAAATAATGACATTTTTACGATTTAGAAAAATACCAACTACGCTAATCGCAAAAAGCAATGAGCCTAAAATCAGGTAATGAGATAAACCAACCATTATTTAGCCCCTTTTTCATCAACTGACAGTGATGCCTCTACTACATCATTTTTTTCCACTTCGGCTTCCATTTTCACAATCCTGATACGATCGGCTTTTTTAACCAAGACTTGTTTGGACGGATCCATAGATTTGCTGTCTTTGCGGTCACGCAAGGTTAATGCAATCGCTGCCACAATGGCCACCAATAAGACGACTGATGCCAATTCAAAGGGGAGTAAGTAATCAGTGTATAAAACGCGACCCAGTTCTGCAGTATTGCTGTAATCCGCCGGTTGCGCAGGAGGGGCTGCCACCACATCAGTCCCAAAATTGCGCACACCAACAATCATGACCATTTCAATAGCCATCAAACCACCCACCGGCAAAGCGACTGGTAACGCTTTCCAGAAGCCCTCACGTAATTTATCGAGATTAATATCTAGCATCATTACCACGAATAAGAACAACACCATCACGGCACCTACGTACACTAACACCAAAGCAATCGCTAGAAACTCAGCCTCTAACAGTAGCCAGATGCCTGCGGCAGTAAAGAAAGCTAAGACCAAGTAGAGTGCCGCATACACTGGATTACGAGTAGTAATCACGCGTAACCCAGCAATCAGCAAAATGGTTGCGAGTGTGTAAAAAACAATGTCTTGAAAATGTAAGCCAAAAAATGTCATATTTAAAATGGTTATCTGTTAAAAGTACTTAAACGATGTATGAAGGCTTTGTTATGTATATCTTTTAGCTATGTATTTTAGTTATCTAAATGCTTTGTCTTGCGCACGATCGGCAGCAATTTGTTTTTCGTGCTTATCACCTACAGCAAGCAACATTTCTTTAGTGTAAATCAAATCACCTCGCTGCTCACCATGGTAATCAAATACACGCGTTTCTACGATGGAGTCAACAGGACATGACTCTTCGCACATTCCGCAAAATATACATTTAGTCAAATCAATATCATAGCGTGTCGTACGACGCGTTTTGTCATCTTCACGTTGCTCAGATTCAATGGTAATTGCCATGGCAGGACAAACCGCCTCACATAATTTACAAGCAATACAACGTTCTTCACCATTTGGATAACGACGTAAAGCATGCAAACCACGGAATCGATTAGATTGCGGTGTATTTTCTTCAGGATATTGAACCGTGATTTTAGGAGCAAAAAAGTAACGGCCTGTTAGTGCCATGCCTTTTAGCAACTCCCATAACATTAAACTGCCTAATGTTTGCTTAATCGATTTAATCATAATTTTATTTATTCAAACCTAATCACTATAACCTAGTGAGTCAAAAATCTAATGAAACAAATGAGCCCATGGTGTTTGCATCATCCCACCGATAAATACAATCCATACAATAGTAATTGGTATGAATACTTTCCAGCCTAGACGCATGATTTGATCATAGCGATAACGTGGAAAAGTAGCCCTGAACCATAAGAACAAGAACAGTAAGAAGCCAACTTTGGCAAGTAACCACAAGAAACCATCTGGAATAAAGGGTACTGGAGACAACCAACCACCTAAGAACATTAATGCTGCTAGCATGGATACCAAAATCATATTGGCGTATTCTGCCAAGAAGAATACAGCAAATGCCATCCCTGAGTACTCGACGTGGAATCCAGCAACAATTTCAGACTCACCTTCAGCAACGTCGAATGGTGCGCGATTTGTTTCGGCTACTGCACTGATAAAGTAAACAATAAACAAAGGGAACAATGGAATAAAGTACCAATGCCAGAAACCGCCCTCTTGTCCTAAAACAATTTTTCCTAAATTTAGGCTGTTGGCACACATTAGCACACCCACTAATGCGAAACCCATCGCAATTTCATACGAAACGATTTGCGCTGCAGAACGCAAGCTACCTAAGAATGCATATTTAGAGTTGGATGCCCAGCCAGCGATGATGACACCATATACCGCAACTGATGTCATTGCCAAAATATAGAGTAATCCAGCATCAACATCTGCTAACACCATGTTCAAATCAAACGGCACCACTGCCCATGCTGCAAATGCTGGAGCAATTGCCAGCACTGGGCCTAGTAAAAACAATGCTTTATTAGAAGCTGTTGGTAGAATAACCTCTTTAAAAAGTAACTTAATACCATCAGCCAAAGGCTGAAGCAAACCAAAGTATCCCACTCGGTTAGGACCAATACGCACCTGCATGTAACCGATTACTTTACGCTCAGCTAATGTTAAGTAAGCGACCGCACCCATTAAAGGAGCAACAATTGCAACAATTTTTATCAGAGTCCAACCAGTCAATTCAACTGCTGGCCAGTAACTACCGAATAGATTTGATAACCATTCCATTAGGTACGCGCTTCCGTAATGTTTTTATTAAACTCTTGTAACTGCTCTAAAGATAACTTCTCAATAGTGATATCACCCATCAAATCACCTAAACCAACAGTTGCTTCATGAGCTGCAGCAACACGCACACAACCCATCGCCACGTGTTCATCCAAACGTACAGTCAATACTGCACTGCCCTTATCTTGTTTAACCAACACATGATCGCCGTCAACCAAATCTAGTGCAGCTAACTGACGACTACACATACGTGCCATTGGTTTAATGTTATATTTTGTTTTCTGCAATGGTGGAGAGCGTCTAACAATCGGGTCAGACTCGTACTGCGGCACTTCACCGATACGTTGCAAACCTTCATGCTTAATATTTACTTGAATCTCAACTAACTCTCTCAAATTATTATTCAAGCTACGCCATACAACCGCAGAAGGCTTTTCACCATTAAATATTGCGTCTTTGACTTGTTCGCTAGATTCAAAATCAAACCCTGCTAAACCGAGCGTATTGGCTAATACGCGCAACACTTTCCATGCGGGACGTGCTTCACCTAAAGGTCTCACGGCCGCAGCGAAGCTCTGCACGCGACCTTCCATGCTCATGAAGGTGCCAGAAGTCTCAGTAAACGGTGTGATGGGCAATAAAATATCCGCGTTTTCCAACGCTTGAGATTTATAGGCAGTGAGCGCCACGACACATTCCGCTTTTTGCATTGCGGCTTTTGCCAAGGCAGCATGCTGGCAATCTAACTCAGGCTCAATGTTGAGTAACACATAAGCTTTACGAGGCACTTCAAGCATCGCGCGTGCATGCATACCAGTGCTAGATGGCATTACGCCCATCAGATGCATGCCGGTACTATTCGCTGCCGCTGGCAAGATGCCACCTTTAGCGCCTGTGATACCACCAATAGCCTCAGCCATACTATACATCTCGGTGAAACGTGGATCACTTAATGCCATATTACCTAAGAAAATACCAACTTTCGGTGCGATTAGATCATAGTCTTTACCATGCCCAGCTAGACTTTCAGCCATTGCCTGTGTATTTGGTCGCACTTTGATATCATCTAATAGACTTGTTAGTGATGGTGGCAAACATAAAGATAAACGTTGCAGACCAGACATTGCCTTTAGAATTTGACCTAGTACATTCACCATATCATTTGGTCGCACTATGACTTTATGGGCGATATCCATCAATGGGTCATTATCTAACGGACTAATCACAGACAGCTCTGCACCATTGGCCACTGCTCTGCGGAAACGTTGCGCTAGTAATGGATGCTCATTACGCAAATTAGAACCAATGACAAGAATACGATCTAGCTCTTCGATCTCATGAATATTACAACCCATCCATGGCGTACCTAAACGCTTACCGTCTAATCTGAAGTCAGTTTGACGTAAACGATAATCAACGTTACCGCTGTTCAAGCCATTTGCCAACTTCTTAGCGAGATAACCTTCTTCCATCGTACTGTTTGGAGAAACAAGCACACCTAATGCTTCACCACCATACCCATTGGTAATATCTTTTAACTGCCCAGCGGCGAACTCAAGCGCTGTTTTCCAATCGGTTTCTACCCAAGCACCGTTGTGCTTAATCATTGGCACTTTAAGTCGATCTGGGCTATTCAAACCTTCATATGAGAAACGATCACGGTCTGACAACCAACATTCGTTGATGCTTTCTTTCTCACGCGGCAATACGCGCATGACTTTATTATCTTTAACATGCACTTCAATATGTGAGCCCAAGCTATCATGCGGGGCAATACTTGGCCTACGAGTTAACTCCCAGCTCCGCGCTGAGTAACGGAACGGTTTGCTAGTTAAAGCGCCAACTGGACACAAATCAATGATGTTGCCAGATAGCTCTGAGTTAACACTTTTATCAACATAAGCAGTAATCTCAGCATGCTCACCGCGACCTACCATACCCAACTCCTGCATGCCACCTACTTCTTTCAAGAAGCGTACACAACGGGTACATTGAATACAACGCGTCATATCTGTGCTGACTAACGGACCGATGTTTTTGTTAAAAACAACGCGTTTTTCTTCTGTGTAACGCGAGCCACTTACACCATAGGCCACCGCAATATCTTGAAGATCACACTCGCCACCTTGATCGCAAATTGGGCAATCTAATGGGTGATTAATCAGTAAAAATTCCATCACGCTTTGCTGCGCTTCAATTGCAGATTTTGAGCGTGTGAATATTTTCATCCCATCAGCAACGGGTGTTGCACATGCTGGCAATGGTTTGTTAAATTTTTCCACCTGTACCAGACACATGCGGCAGTTTGCCGCCACTGATAATTTAGGGTGGTAACAAAAACGTGGAATCGCAATACCGACCTTATCAGCTGCATCAATAATAGTGCTGCCGTGTTCGACTTCTATCGATTTACCATCTATTTCAATATTCAACATTATGTATTTTTACC
>CAZZDN010000095.1:0-6970 GCA_964652655.1 uncultured Methylotenera sp. | reverse complement strand
GTTTCTTTTTTTTCTGCTAGCATAACAGCCTCAACCATGTTGATTGATTAATTAATATTGCAATATTACTCCGTGACCGCACTCCTGACCACCAAGCCCGCATATTGGCGTCACAGGCAGACTTTTACCAACATGCGCGTAAGGCTTAACAGTCGTCAGCTCCACTGACAATGTAAGACAATCACCGGTCTATAAAAAAGAATAACCTCATAAAATAATCGCTTATATCTTACATTAAATCTTATAAAGATTGCGCTTCAGTCACTGGCATCAAAATATAGTGCAACCCCATATTTCCATACATCTGCTTAAACTCTGTGATCAGTGTGCGTAATTGGGAAAATTCAGCGTGCATCATAAACTGAACACGCTTTTGCCTACCCGATACTTGTTCCACCATACTGAGTAACGTCATACTTTCTGCAAGCTCCCTGCCATGCCCACTTACATAGCTGGCAGTAAAACCAGATATCTCCGGTTTTTGTAATAATATGTCGACTAGAGTCTCTTCTAAACTCAATGGTGCGATCAGTATTAATAGGCCTTGCTCACTGACATATTGGGTCATTTTGAAGCTCCGTTAAAAAACTTACGATATAAAATGGGCAATAACACCAATGTCAGCAAGGTAGAGCTAACTAAGCCACCAATCACCACAATCGCTAAAGGTCGCTGAATCTCAGAGCCAGGCCCCGTCGCGAATAGCAAGGGAATCAGACCAAAAGCGGCAATACTTGCTGTCATCAGCACGGGTCTTAATCTACGTTTAGCCCCTTCGACCACAATCGCAGCCATTGCCATACCCTGTGCCTGTAACTGATTGAAATAACTCACCATCACCACGCCATTCAATACGGCAATCCCGAGCAGTGCAATAAAACCAACAGAGGCGGGAACAGACAAATACTCTCCCGACAACCAAAGGGCAAATACGCCACCGATCATTGCAAACGGAATGTTAGACAAAATCAACACAGCCTGCTTCACTGAGCCAAAAGTTGCAAATAACAGTAAAAAGATCAACCCTATTGCAACCGGCACTACAACTGCAAGGCGCGCAGAGGCTCTTTGCTGATTTTCGAACTGGCCACCAAACTTCACTGCGTAACCTTCACCAAATTTCACTTCAGCTTGCACTCTTTGCTTGGCTTCTTCCACAAAACCCACTAAATCGCGGTCACGAACATTTGCTGTCACCACCACCATACGTGCACCATGCTCTCTATCTACTTTCACGGGGCCTTCTTCACGTTCAATTTTAGCGACCGCAGATAAAGGGATATTGGTCCCGTTAGCGAGTGTCAGCATCAAGTTTCCAAAATCTGCAGGTGACGCACGAAGATCTTGGCTACCTCGAATCAGCACAGGCGTGCGTCTTTGGCCTTCTTGCACCACACCCAACTGCTTTCCCTCAAGCTGCGCAAGCAGAATTGATTCTATCTCGGTAATACTCAAACCAAGCCTTCCAGCTGCCATTCGGTCAATTTTGATTTGTAAGTATTGCACCCCACTGTTTTGGGGAGTGTATACATCTTGACTCCCTGAAATAGAACTTAAAATTTTAACGATTTGCTGCGCTTTTTCGTTCAGGGTCGCTAAATCAGGTCCAAATATTTTAATGGCCAAATCTCCACGTACCCCCAATATCATTTCATTGACCCGCATATCAATTGGCTGCGTAAAACTAAACGCCAAACCTGGTAATTGATTCATGACATCGCGCAATGCATCAATCAACCCATCTTTTGTCGCCATACGCCATTCTTGCATGGGCTTTAATATCAAGAAATTATCTGTTTGATTTAAACCCATCGGATCCAACCCCAAATCATCAGAACCCGCCCGTGAATACACACCCTTTACTTCAGGAACTTGACTTAAAATTGCACGCTGTACATTCATATCAGTGACTATCGTCTGATGAAGGTTAATCGAGGGTAGTTTTTCTACCCCAATAATGATGTCTCCTTCATCCATCACTGGCATAAATGTTTTACCTATTTGAGTATACATAACCCCAGTGAATGCAAGCATCGCTAACGCTGCAATCACAATCGACTTTGCGTGCGCTAAACACCAAATGAGTATAGGTTCATAGATTGCAAGTGCCTGACGGACCAGCCAAGGGTTGTCGTGGCTAACCTCTTTTAATAAAAACGAGGAAAGCATCGGAATAACTGTCAACGATAAAACCAGCGACCCAGCTAATGCAAACATGATGGTTAATGCAACAGGGGTAAATAATTTACCTTCCAAGCCTTGCAATGTCAGTAAAGGTAAAAAGACGGTAATAATAATTAACACCCCTGCCGTAACAGGTACACTCACCTCCCGCACCGCACGGTAAATGATATGCATACGCGGTAACGTACCTACATGTTTTTTGTCTGCTAAATGTGATACCACATTTTCGACTACCACTACCGCAGCATCGACCAACATACCAATCGCAATCGCCAACCCACCTAAGCTCATTAAATTAGCAGACATACCAAAACTACGCATCAGCAAGAATGTACATAATGCGGAAAGCGGTAAAATAAATGCAATAGTCAGCGCAGCTCTAAAATTACCCAAAAACAACACTAGCAAAATCAACACCAGCACAACTGCCTCAAGTAAAGCTTTCGTGACGGTATTGACAGCACGCTCCACCAAGCTGCCTCTGTCGTAAAACACGTTAATTTTGACACTTTTAGGTAATTGCGGTGCAATTTCAGCCAACTTAGCTTTCACCCCATCTACTACCTTTTGTGCGTTCGCGCCACGCAAGCCTAACACCAACCCTTGGACAGTTTCTTGATCACCATTACTTGTCACCGCACCGTAGCGCGTAATCGATCCAATTCGCACACTGGCTACATCGGCGACTTTCACAGACATACCCTGATCTGTGCGCACAATCGTGTTTTCGACATCCTGAATGGTCTTAAAACCACCTTCAGACCGCACGAGTAAAGACCCTTCTCCATCGTTAAGACGTCCTGCACCACCATTGCGATTGTTTGTCTGCAATACTTCTTGCAGACGATCTATCGCCACGCCACGCGCATACATCCGTGCATTATCCGGCACAATTTCAAAACTACGCACCAAGCCACCTAACGCATTCACATCCGCCACGCCTGCTACGGTGCGCAATTGCGGACGAATCACCCAGTCCAGCAGACTACGACGCTCTTGTAGGCTTAACTCATCACTCTCTACGGTGAACATGAACATCTCACCTAAAGGCGTTGTCATTGGCGCCATTCCACCAGAAACATTGTCAGGCAGATTCGCCCAAACAGCGCTCAAACGCTCTGCAACCTGCTGTCTAGCCCAGTAGATATCGGTACCATCCTCAAAGTCCACTGTAATGTCAGTAAGCGCATACTTTGCTACTGAACGAAGCCCAACCTGATGTGGTATACCAAGCATCTCAACTTCAATGGGTGCTGTAATTCTTGCCTCCACCTCTTCAGGGGTCATGCCTGGCGCTTTAACAATCACTTTAACCTGTGTTGATGAAACATCAGGAAAAGCATCAATCGGTAAAGCACGATAAGCAACTGCACCGCCAGCCGCCAAGGCTAGCGTTGCCATTACCATCAACAATCGTTGCGTCAGCGCAAATTGAATCAGTTTAGCTAACATTACTCACCCCCTAAGCCCAACCAAGCGCCTTTGATGGCAGCAACACCACTGACTGCAATTTTTTCAGCACCTGAAAACGTAGCATCCACAACAGCCTCATCGCCCTGCTCAGAAATAATCGTGACGTTAATTGGCTTAAAGCCAGTAGACGTTTGCACAAACACCAAAGCTTTGCTACCTTGCCGCGCAAGTGCTGATTTTGGCACACTGTAATATTTAAGCTGATCACTTAAATTGATTTCAGCTTCCACAAATTGCCCAGGCGATAACTTTTCTGCACCTTTGGTGATTTCTGCACGTAAATGCAGTGTTTGGTCGGCTTTATTCACACTACGAATGACCGCAATCAAATGCCCACTCGCATTCAACTTTGGCACCTGTACTTGCATCCCCTCCTTCACGAAAGGCAACCCTTCAAGTGGCGCGTGAATTTCCAACCAAAGTGGTGATAGCTTTGCAATGCGATACAACGGCATGGCCATATCCACCCGTTGTCCAGTAGTCACCATTTGCTCTAGCACTTGACCAGAAATAGGCGCAACCAATGTAATGCCGCTCGTCATACCAGTGGAAGGGTTTAGCTTAACTATCGTCGCATCACCCACACCTGCTAGCTTTAAAGCCTGCTTGCGCTGGGCTAAATTAGCACTGGCCTCATCATGCGCACTCTCGGTTTCTAAATATCTGCGCTGTGCAATGATTCCATCTTTCAATAACTCTGTATCACGTGCTAGCGCTTTGGCAGCGAGCTTTTTCTGGGTTAGCGCCTGTAAATAATCACGCTGTAAATTTAAAATATCTGGGCTGATTAAATGTGCAAGCACTTGGCCCTTTTTCACGGTTTGCCCGGCGGCCACATGCATCTGATCCAACAAGCCAGACTGGGGCGCACTCACAATGCGCTCCTGTCCCACAGGAATCACGATTTCAGCAGGAAACCGACGGCTACTCAGTAAAGTATTTTTACCCACAGGTGAAACTACCACACCAAGACTTTTTTGTTGCACTAACGTCATCGCTATATCAGCCGCCTGCGCATGGCCATTAAGTATTAGAAAAAATGTAATTAAAACGAAGAAATAGTTCATGGGAGCACTCCTACAGTTTGGTTGTAGCGGGCAATATCCCACTGCACTTTTATTTTTTGATTCGTAAATACACGCTCAGACTCAAAAGCGCGTGCTTGCACTCTCAGCAAGTTCACTAAGTCTATTTCTCCTAATTTGAATGCTTTATCAGCAAGCCGAGCACTCTCTGCTGCAATCTTGTGCTGTTTATCTGCCAATATCAACTCTGCTCGGCTCACCTCTAAACTATGCTCCGCCTCGTGCATTGCTGTTTCTAATGCATACTGCAATGTGGCTTGCTCAGTTAACGCATTACCTAAATTTTGCTCAGCAGCTGCTTTAATGGGTGCTGCACGTTGCTCCCCCCCCAGTGGGATACGCAATTTAACACCAACACTTTCATTAAAAAGCGTATCAAACCCACCACGAATACTGCGCATATTGAATGAAACCTGTAAATTCTCACGACTTTCCACTTGCGCTAACTCGCGTTCAGTTTGCGCTAAATCCAATTTCGATTGCGCCTCAAGCCATATTGGAGATTGCTGGTAATCATGCAAAGTAGACTGCTGCTCGGCAAAGTCCGCCGGGATTTCGCGCAACCCTGTGAGTACATAATATCGGTGGCGCGCATGCATGACTTCCGCCTCTGCACGAATTCTTTCCTGCTCCGCACGTAAGGTTTCCTGCTGAACCAACATCACTTCCGTTTTTGCAAGTTCACCAGCCAAGAATCGCTTCTCAACATCACGTTGCAACTGATTCGCCACCTCTAATTTATTGGTTGCTAGCACTAAACCATTTTCACTCATCGCTAGCTCCCATAATGTCTCTCTCAGCGCACCTGCTACCTGCAACTTTAAACTGCCACGGCTAGCTAATACGCTACTACTAGTGGCATCGGCCACCTTTAAACGCTTATCACGTTGGCTAGGTAGCCAAACCGGCAACTCCATCTCAGCAAGCCACTCACGCTCACCACGCCCACTTGCTAAAGCATCATTCTGATGCGACATCACGACAGCAGGAGATGCTGGCAGTAAGGCACGTGCTAACGTTTGCTTGGAAGAGACAATCGCGTCTCTTGACTGCAATGCAGACTGCATGGGACTTCGAATAAAGGTTTTTTCTAACAACTCCGACAAACGCAAACCTGAGTTCACTTTAAGTAAATCAAAATGACGCTCGGCACTTTCCCCATTGGCTGAGGATGAAGGCAATACAATGCCATCAAGCACCAGCGGCTCGGCATAAAGCAGATGAGTAAAACTGAAGGATATCGCTATGACTAGCCAAAATCGGCTTAATATAGACATTTCACACTCCTAAAAAAACAAAACGATGCATGAATAACATGCACGCTAAATGTTGATTTTTAGAAAAGTGGAGGCGCTCGTGGACCAGCTACAGACTGAAGAAAAGGTGGAACGGCGGGACGCGGAACGAACGCATATGCGTAACGCAAGACAGAATTGACCAGCAAGGGAATAATGAACAGAACCAGTAGCAAAGGCATTGGCGCTATTTCTAGACTCTTAGCCTTAGCTAAAGCTTTATCCACACCAATCACTTGTACATCATTCACATTTTTAAATGTATGTACGGTATCTAATGATTGGAATAAGCCAGCCTCATGCATGTGCAACCCATGTCCATAGGCAGGAAGATCTGCCTTAACATGTGCATGGATAAATGGCGCAAAAGCTTGCAACACCGCAAACCAAATGACCAAAATCCAAAGTAGTTTTTGATTAAAACTTCTTAGCATATACTTAATGTATCAGCTATTAGGAATGATGACAAATGAATTGTATTTAAAAGGATTTTTTACGTGGGGTAAACGTGTGTTGGCTATCAATATGCCTAAAGGTAATACGGCCATTGTTCACGTCATAGGGGGATAACTCAAGCGTGACTTTATCGCCAGCTAGAATTCGAATATGGTTTTTCTTCATTTTGCCACCGGTATAAGCAATCAACATATGCCCATTATCCAAGGTCACGCGATAACGTGAATCTGGCAATATCTCTGTCACCATACCACTCATTTCAATCAACTCTTCTTTTGCCATTGCTTTGCTCCTAAATCATATAAAACCCGTGTTAAAGCAAAAAGCAAATCAAAAGTTGATGCGATCGTAAAACATTGGGGACATTTAAGTATAAAAATAGTTTACGCAAGCACTACCTAACGCACGCGCACTATAGCCCCAGAAGTCTAATTTAGCAAGCTAATCACTTAAATAAGTATCTGATTTTAATCACTA
>CAZZDN010000094.1:5815-7042 GCA_964652655.1 uncultured Methylotenera sp. | reverse complement strand
TTTTAAGATCGCGATGAGAGTTCTTCATTGTCTCACCTTCATAAACACATCCCCCACCAGTTAAAAAACAAAGCTGATCTACAACACTTTGTTTTAAGGTAGTTAATTTAACACCATCGAACGAACGCTTCATTTTTGGGTCATTAGAAGCATTATCTATTGTTTCTGAAACAACAATAGTAAGTACAGGCAACCCACCTATTCGTTCAAATAGCGAAGCTGATTTTGTATGACTGGATTGCATCTGAGCGCAAGAGCAAAGCAAAGAGGTTAAAAAGATTAATGCATATTTACTCATAAATTCCTCTCGGTTTAAATCTAACCTTACTTTAATATAACTAATGTGAATAATCTACGTAATTTGATGGTTTATTACTTTTCAAATAGTAGAGCCGAAGAAAGAATAATATGAACTACGCTAATAAAAAAAGTTTGATTACCTATGTGCTCAATACACTTACCGTTTCTACATTATGCTATTCAGGTTTTGCGATGGCTGGTGACCGCCTATTGGCTACAGGTGGGGTGATGCAAATTGAAGGCGCTGGGGGTGGCGGGCTTACACCATGGGCTTTAATTTCAGGTTACGGTACTGATAAACAAGTTGGTGGCTCTGCATTTTATACGGAAGCCAGAACGAATGGTGACTTCGAAATCAGCGCTGGGGGCGCAAGTATTGGTTTATATAACCGCCTAGAAATTTCACTAAGTCAGCAAAAATTAGGGCTTAGCGACACCGTCCCAGGTGAAACTATTCGCGTCAACACTTTGGGCGTTAAGCTTCGTTTATTTGGCGACGCAGTCTATGAACAAGATACATGGTTACCCCAAGTATCGTTAGGTGCTCATATTAAACATAATGAGGATTTTCATAACATTCCCAAAGCCCTTGGCGCAAAGCATCAAACTGGCGTGGATGTATACTTAGCAGCCACAAAACTTTATTTAGGTGCAGTTTTTGGTAGAAACTTACTCGTCAACGGCACGCTACAGGCAACAAAAGCAAATCAATTCGGATTTTTAGGTTTTGGTGGTGATAACCGTGACAATTACCAGATCAAACCAGCGGCTTCAGTGGCGGTGATGCTTACTGACCAGGTGTTATTAGGTACAGAATATCGGTATAAGCCTGATAATTTACGCGTATACAAAGAAGAAAACGCACATGATGTATTTTTAGCATGGTTCCCTACTAAAAACATATCATTTACCGCTGCCTACCTAGAT
>CAZZDN010000094.1:0-5715 GCA_964652655.1 uncultured Methylotenera sp. | reverse complement strand
CCTCCAAGCAACAGTGGCATAAACATGACAATGTAGATTATAGGTAATTTGTAATTGCCAAACCCATCCCCCTCTGTGTCAATAATTCGGTACCCCGTCCATAGTTCATTCAATGTACTCCATTGACTAGGCCAATGCACAGTGATGATTGCAACAATCGTCAGGATGATGAGTGAAATAGAAAAAAATCTTGTCGCGAAACCCACTATCAATGCAATTGCACCAATCAATTCAACATATGTAGCTATTTGCCAATTGATTTCTGGCGGGATTAAACCAAATGGAAACGGGAAGTTAATCTCAGAAAACCAGTTCTCGCCATATAGTTTTTCATACCCAGCCTCTCCGAATTCGTAAGCAAGTATCAATCTTAAAAATAACGATGGGACGCTTTCAGACAGTAAGTTCAAGCTTTGAATTGACCTGCTGTAAGCTCCACAAGCAAGATTTAATAATTTATTTTTAACCATACTGATTGTCCTCAATGTTGTTTTTCCCAAAATGGGTTTACTGAGTTAGTCGGCAAAAATAATCAAAACTTACAATGATTTTTAGACGGAAATGAAAAGCTTTGCTTTTCTTTGTTTGTTTGATTTGGTTTTAATCTGATGAAGTTTGCTAAACAGGCGCACACCTAATAGTAATGCTAGTATTAATGCATAAAGTAATGGCTCGCGTATATCTTTCTTCACTAGCCATAAAAAATGTACCACTGCTAACATCGCAATCAGGTAAATGCTGTAGTGCAATTGCTTCCAATGCTCACGAAGCTTTTTCATCATGTATTGATTAGAGGTCAGCGCCAATGGTACGGTTAATAGGTAGGCTGATGCCCCTACCAGGACATACGGATGTTTAATAATGTCCTTCACAATATCAGGCCAATCAAAGCCATAATCTAGCCATAAATAAATAGCGATGTGTAAACTGGCATAAAAAAACATCATTAAGCCCAGCATACGCCTAAATTGAAGCTGCCAGGCTACACCCCATATTAGCCTAACTGGCGTCAGACATAATGTCAGCAACAAAATAAGCAACGCCCAAAAACCTGTGGATCGCTCGATAAACTCTACAGGATTAGCACCTAACTCATCATTGACGCCTAACCAGATGAGTCGCGCAATAGGCGCTAAACAAATCACGAACAAAACAATTTTGATCCAGCCTATTTGCTTTTTGTTGGGTATACGTCGAAACATTTGTTTTAAATACATAATACTAGCCGTTGTTTTAGAAGTATTTTCGCAAGTCTAAGCCGGCATACATATGCCCTACTTGCTCTGTATAACCATTAAACATCTGCGTTTTGATGCGCCCAGCAAACAAACCAGCACCTATTCTTTTTTCAGAAGATTGCGTCCAGCGTGGATGCTCCACCTGAGGATTTACATTTGCATAAAATCCATACTCTTTGGGGCCTGCTTTCATCCAGCTAGTGATAGGCATTTTTTCAGTAAAGCGAATCTTAACGATAGATTTTGCGCCTTTAAAACCGTATTTCCATGGCACAACCAAGCGCATCGGCGCCCCATTCTGATTGGGTAACCTTTCACCATATAAACCAACCGCCATTAACGTAAGTGGATTCATGGCTTCATCCATACGTAACCCCTCAATATATGGCCAATCTAGAATTGGTAAATTCACCCCCGGCATTTGTTGTGGGTCGGCGAGTGAAATAAATTCTACATATTTAGCATTAGCATTGGGCTCTGCCCACTTAATTAACTTGGCTAATGGAAACCCTACCCACGGAATCACCATAGACCACCCCTCTACACAGCGCATACGATAAATACGCTCTTCTAGCGGGGCTAACTTGAGAATGTCGTCGATGCCGATTGTTTTATTCTTTTTCACCTCACCTTCAATACTCACCGTCCAAGGGTATGGTTTAAATAGCTTAGCATTGACTGCTGGCTCAGTTTTAGCTGTGCCAAACTCATAAAAATTATTGTAAGTTGTCACATCCTCATATGGGGTCAACTTTTCATCTTTTCCGTAAGTCGTTTGAGTAAAACTTGGTAGTGAGGATGAAGGTCTGAATGTCTTGTTGGTTTTATCTAGATGAGCTGTATCTGTTGCATACAATAAAGGGCTTTGAACTAGGGCTGAAGTGGCAAGCAGGCCAAAGCCTGCTTGTTTGATAAATCGACGTCGATGGACAAAAACTTCTTGTGGTGTGATTTCAGAAGGCAGAATGTCGGATTTTTGTTGAATAATCATGAAATACCCAGTCAGCAAAATGTATCTGTTAAATGCAAATTAACAATCATGCGCGATGATTGTCATAACGTATAGCTGTGACCATTGATTACGCCACGAGTTTAACGAACATACATTAGTCTGCGAGTATTGATTATCCTTACAAAATTAATGGTAGTGCATTTGATTAAAGTAACCCTTGCGTTTCTTTTTCTATCTCTTCGGTGAGCGTCTGATCATTAGCCGCTTTAGCGATTTGTTTGGCTTGGTCAATCAGTGTTTTTGCGCTCGCAAGGTCACCCGTGGCTGATTTCACCTGTGCTAATATGCAATAGCCATAGGCTTCGTAGTAAGCACCGCCTTGGTCTTTTGCAAATTTAATAATTTTGTTAAGTGTTCTTTCTGCACTGGCAAAGTTTTTTGTAGCCGCATAATAGCGCCCCAACTCTATACTTGAATGGGCATATTGGTCTAAAGTGCCTGCTTTTTCATGCATTAAAAAAGCTTTTATTTGATACTCTAATGCTGAATCATGTTGAGCGAGCAGATGGTAAGCCAGCGCAACAGACTCATAACTCTCCCCACGCTCATTATCGTTGGCAGCAAGTGTGTTGGCAGTTAAATAAGAGGCTAATGCAGATTGATACTGCTTAGCTTTGAGATGAACATTACCAATACTTTGGTGAGCTACACGCTCAAAAGCTTTGCTATTAGCAATTTTTGCCTGCGCAAGGCTTTGTTCATAACTAGCAATTGCCTGATCGTATTGCGCCGCATCTTTGTATGCATGGCCAGTAACTAGCGCAACAATTGTTTTATCAAACGGATTTTTTGATTCTTTATCCGCCAACTTAAATGAAGACAATGCATCATCCAGTTTACCTTGCGCACTGAATACACGACCTTGGCATATTAAGGCCTCTTTGTCATGTTTGTTTGAGGTTAAGGCCTTAGAGGCAAATGTTAATGCTGTCGCCAGATCTAGCTGATCATAAGCTTTGTTGCAAGAAGATGCATCATCGCTAGCTGCATAAACAGTATTTAAAAACAAAGAGGTAGTTAAAATAGTTAAAGCTTTTTGTAGTTTCATTTTTAATAGAGCGCTTATTTTATTCAATTTTGATTATAAAAAAGTTGCCCACTGCTGAGATATATCTGCAGTAGCAAAGAAATGTGGATTCAATAACGATGATTTTGTGTTGTAGCGCAAAGTCGTTCCATACTCATCAACAATATCTCCGCCCGCCTCTTTCAATACACAATGCGCCGCCGCAGTATCCCACTCGTAGGTTGGTCCTAAACGAGGGTAAACATCAGCCCCCCCCTCTGCAACTAAACAAATTTTTAGAGAGCTTCCTAACCTGATAAGTTCTAGCTCTGTTAGCTTTGTAGCTTCAATACGTTGCATGAATTTCTGAAACTTCTCATCAGAGTGAGAACGGCTCCCTGCAATCGTAATTTTTTTATGATCTAAACTTCTTGTATAAATTCTTTCAGAAGGTGCTGTAGCCATTTGTTTATAAGCACCCTTCCCCTTACTTGCGTAGTAAGTTAAACCTGTCACTGGCGCGTATACCACGCCCATAATAGACTCATGCTGGCTGATTAATGCAATATTGACAGTGAACTCACCATTACGTTTTAAAAACTCCCGAGTGCCATCTAACGGGTCAATTAACCAGTATTTTTGCCAACTCAAACGCAAGCCAACATCAATTTCGTCAGACTCCTCTGAGAGTATGGGAATGTCAGGTGTTAGTTTCTGAAGTCTCGCTACGATAATATCGTGAGCAGCAATATCAGCCTCGGTCAGCGGAGAATTGTCTGACTTCATTTCATAGCTAAAGTCAGTGGAGTAAATTTGCATAATCGCCTCCCCCGCTTCTTTTGCGATTGCTATGACATCTGCTTGTAATTGATAGCCTTCATCAATCATGATTATTGATCCTCAGCTAATAATGCTAATAAACCTGCCTCATCTAATATCGTAATGCCCAATTGTTGGGCTTTTTCCAGCTTACTACCTGCTTCTGCTCCGGCAACAACAAAGTCTGTTTTTTTAGAAACACTTCCAGCCACTTTTCCACCAGCCTCCTCGATTAACGCTTTTGCATCATCGCGCGACATCGTTGGTAAGGTGCCTGTTAGCACAAGGGTTTTACCACTCAATTTACCCGATGATAACTGCTTTCCCTCTGATTCATCCCAGTGTAATCCAGCAGCGAGTAATGCTTCAATCACACTTTTATTGTGATCCTCTGCAAAGAAGTTCTTAATTGATTCAGCAACAATCGGGCCAACATCATTCACTTCAAGCAAATCTTCTAAACTTGCCGCCATTAATGCTTTTAAATTACCAAAATGTTTTGCTAAATCTTTAGCGGTCGCTTCACCTACATTGCGCATACCTAGCGCATAGATAAAGCGTGCCAGTGTAGTGCTTTTGCTTGCATTCAGTGCATCTAAGATATTTTGGGCTGACTTCTCAGCCATGCGCTCAAGATTACTGAGCGTAGTTATATCGAGGGTGTAAACATCTGCTAACGTATGCACTAAGTTGGCCTCAACCAGTTGATCGACTAACTTTTCACCCAGGCCTTCAATATCCATCGCACGGCGTGAGGCATAATGCGTAATGGCTTGTTTGCGCTGCGCTGGGCAAAACAGCCCACCAGTGCAACGTGCCACCGCCTCATCTGCTTGCTTGAGAATATGTGAACCACAATCTGGACAAGCAGTAGGCATTTCAAAGCGGCGTGCATTAGGTGGCCTTCTTTCCACCACTACACTCACGACTTCTGGAATCACATCCCCCGCTCTGCGCACACTGACTGTATCACCAATTAAAATATCCTTACGGCGTATTTCATCTTCATTATGTAACGTTGCATTCGTTACAGTCACTCCACCCACAAATACGGGTTTCAAACGTGCTACTGGAGTAATCGCACCTGTCCGACCAACCTGGACGGTAATGTCTTCTACGATGGTAAGCGCCTCTTGTGCAGGAAACTTGTGCGCTATCGCCCAGCGCGGAGCACGTGACACAAAACCTAACTCGCCCTGCTGGTTAAATTGATTCACTTTATAAACTACGCCATCGATATCAAATGGTAATTGCTGGCGTTGCTGACCTATTTTTTCATAGTAATCACTCAACCCTTGGACACCATACACTACGGACCGCGCATGACTGACAGGAAAGTGCAAACTCGCCAGATAATCCATCGCCGCAGCATGACTTCTGAGCATTGGCACACCCTCTGCCACACCTAAACCATAAGCAAAAAATGTCAGTGGACGTGTCGCCGTCACTTTAGCGTCTAGTTGACGCAGACTGCCAGCAGCCGCATTACGTGGATTGGCAAATAATTTTTCGCCTTTAGCTAACTGTGCTTGGTTAAGTTTATCGAAGTCACGTTTTAGCATCAGTACCTCACCACGCACTTCTAATAACTGCGGTGGGTTTTCACAATGTAAGCGCATAGGAATAGCACGTAAGGTACG
>CAZZDN010000093.1:0-7054 GCA_964652655.1 uncultured Methylotenera sp. | reverse complement strand
GTCATCATACCGTTAATCATACCGCCCCAGCTTGGTGCTAGTAGGATTAAAGATAACACCATGCCTACTGATTGAGTCCAGTCTGGTAAAGCAGTGTAGTGTAGGTGGTGTGAACCTGCCCACATGTAAGTGAAAATCAAACCCCAGAAGTGCACGATAGATAAACGATATGAGTACACTGGACGTTCTGCTTGTTTAGGCACAAAGTAGTACATCATGCCCAAGAAACCAGCAGTTAAGAAGAAACCTACAGCGTTGTGGCCATACCACCATTGCACCATCGCATCTTGTACACCAGCATAAGCTGAGTATGATTTCATCCATTCTGCAGGGATAGCGGCGCTGTTAACGATGTGTAAGATTGCCACCACAATGATAAATGCGCCATAGAACCAGTTAGCAACATAGATGTGTTTGATTTTTCTTTGTGCGATTGTGCCAAAGAAAACGGTTGCATACATTACCCAAACAACAAGTAATAATAAGTCGATTGGCCACTCTAACTCTGCGTACTCTTTAGCTTGTGTGTAGCCTAAAGGTAGAGAGATGATTGCAGCAAGAATCACTGCTTGGTAGCCCCAGAAAGTGTAGCGAGCTAATAATGGGAATGCCAGTTTAGTTTGACTGGTGCGTTGTACTACATAGTATGAAGTAGCAAATAGTGCACAGCCACCAAAAGCGAAAATCACCAAGTTTGTGTGCAGTGGACGTAGACGCCCAAAGCTAGTCCATGGCAGACCTAGATTTAGTTCTGGGAACGCAAGTTGAGAGGCTACAATGACCCCCATCAGCATCCCTAGAACACCCCAAACTACTGCCATGACGCTAAATCTGCGTATGACGTAGTCGTCGTAAAACGTTTCTACATTATTAGTGCTCATTACTTTCATCCTTAAATAAAACTAAATCATATTGATGACTAGAAGCTTGTAATCCGGCCTAGTCATACCAGCATCTGTTTCAATTCTAAACATGCGATTCTAAAACAATAGTGCACGTACTTTAATCGCGGAATTATACAACGTAATCTTCAATTTTTTCATTAGAAACCTGACTTTTTATGTGGTTCAGAATGAATGCAAATATTATTTGTGGAACTTGTTTTTTTGCAAAAATATATTTGATTATCAAAGTGGTAAGTAGTAATAGATTGGTAAGTAATGGTCGATTAATAAGGCTGCAAACAATAATGTTAGATAAATGATAGAGTATCTAAAGGTCCTTTTTGCTAAATCGTCTGAGTATTGCAAATAAAGTTTAATCACATATCCCATAAAGACGGTATCTAACAGGATGACTGATACCAAGTAAAACATACCGCTCATTCCTAAGCCATAAGGCATTAGAGATACTGCTACCAGAATGACTGTGTATAGGAGTATATGCAGTAAGGTGAATGCTTCTCCGTGCGTGACTGGTAGCATAGGCATGCCGACTTTGGCGTATTCTTCACGACGATATAATGCGAGTGCCCAAAAGTGCGGAGGCGTCCATGCAAAAATAAACCGAAACCAATCTTTTTCATAGCCTGCTTCAACATACCTTCTCCCAAAACAAAAACCATTAAACGATTTTTAAATCTTGCTTCAGTTGCTTGGCGATGACTTCTCGCTCTTCTTTGTTGATGTAACGACTGCCAAATTCGACTTCCTTGCCATGTGAGCCAATGAAAATCGCTGTTGTACCGTCCAAGGCGTCGTGTAACGTCACCTTGACCCAGTAGCGCTGAAAAGTGAATTTCTCAAAACTTTTATAACTGTATTTCTCTATTACCACATCATCATTGACGATCTTGATGCTTTCAAAGTCACCGTAGTGCAGGTAAGCATTGATTAGCACATAGGCAAGAACGATGATTTCCAACCCGGCAAACGGTAGCACCAGCCAAGCGCCCGCTAAGGTAAACCCGATGGTAATGGTCATCGTGATGGTGAGAACACCAACAAACAACCAGACAAAACCCGTTGGGGATAGCGAGTTATTTGGCTTTGCAATCAATATGTTGCCATCTGAGCCAGAAACCGTCATGCATCATCCAAGCCGTACGTTTAAATTGATGATTTGCTAACACAATTTCACATGCGTCATTTTGACGCATGTCAGAAACTAGCATAAAAAAATTAATTACTCAAGAGAATTTGTTACAGATTTGAAACAAATGGAAATATTTTTGTAAGATTTTTTCAGCACATTTCTAGTTGGAAAAATGTGCGTTTTGAGGCTGGGTTTTATTCAGCGGTGAGTTCTGAATCATCCCAAGTGTTTGGGGTGTTTGTTTCGTAGGCTTAAAAATATTTTAGTCATCATTTTCTAAAATGCGTTTGCCTTCATCTTCGATATCCTCGAATTGACCGCGATAAACTGCCCACCATAATCCACCAAGTACGACGAGCGCCATAATGACAGAGAGTGGAATAAGTACAAATAATACGTCCATGACTAGCTCCTTTGTGAACTGCTAAGTGTATCAGCTTCTGGCGATGAAAATCTCATTGAGCCAAATTTCGTTAGGCGAAGTGCGTTTGCTACTACAATCAGCGAGCTGACCGCCATGCCTAGGCCAGCCAGCCATGCGGATAGTATGCCAAAGAACGCGAGTGGGATGCTGATTAAGTTATAAACAATCGCCCAAGCAATGTTTTCTTTAATAATTTTCATGGTTTGCTTGGCATGACGAATCAAGTGTGGGATTTGACTAATATCACCATTTAAAAATACGTAATCCGCATGTGCCAAAGTGAGTGGTACGCCTTTGCCCATGGCAATTGAAACGAGGGCACTCGCTAAAATCGGACCATCATTCAGACCGTCACCCACCATCAGCACTTTTTTACCTTCTCGTTTGAGGGCTTGCAGACGCATCAGTTTATCCTCTGGGCTACATGCAGCTTGTAGTTGTGTAATGCCGATTTGTTTTGCGGTATTTTCTACAGCACTTGAGCGATCGCCAGAGAGCAGTTCAATATTGAGCGATAACGCTTTTAACTCGCTGATTGCAAGCGCGGCATTATGTTTAATCGCTTCTTGTAGGGTAAACGTTGCCAACCAGCCTTCGTTGTTTGCTAAATAAACTTGTTGTACATCTGTGTTTGTTTCTGTGACATTACAAAAAACAGATGAACCTAGTTTGAGTTCGCTCCCAATAAGTGCTTTGTCAAAAACGGTGTGCTCTATTTTTGTTGCCTTGATGTTGGCGCTGATGCCTGCACCTGCGGTTTCTTGAATGTTATCTAACTCGATATTATCCAAAGTCAGCGTCGTTGAATTTTTAAGTTTGGCTTTATTCGCATTAGAAAGCGCCCGAGAAATGGGGTGCATGGAGTGTTGAGCGAGCGCAGCCGCGAGTGATAACGCATCTGACTCAGTCATTCCGGCTTTGGTTTGAATCGCTGTTACTTGAATATGGTCTTCTGTGAGTGTGCCAGTTTTGTCGAAAATCACTGTATCGATATCTGCGATATTCTCGATAGCCTGCAGGCGTTTGATTAAAATGCCGCGTTTCACAAAGGCGCTGGCACTAGCAAGCATGGCTGCGGGTGTGGCTAGGGAAAGTGCACACGGGCAAGTAACGATGAGTACTGCAGCGGCAGTCATTAGTGCGCGACCGCGATCAACGTCCCATAATAATCCTGCTGCAATCGCTGCGCTCAAAATAACAAAAATCAAAAATGGTCGTGCAACTCGGTCTGCAAGTTTTGATAGACGTGGTTTTTCTATTGCAGCATTGTTAATCAGGTTAACAATCTGGCCGTATTTGGTTGATTCGCCAATCGTGGTGAGTGTGATGCATACTGGCTGGCGTAGGTTGTAACTACCAGCAATCACTTCATCATGCAGGTTTTTTTGAATTGGGGTTGATTCGCCAGTAAGCAGTGATTCATCAACACTGGTATTGCCGCTAATGATTTTTCCGTCAGCAGGAAAGGCTTCACCAATCTGCACACGCACGATATCGCCAATACTCAACTTTGTATTAAGCACCCGTGTGAATGTGCCGTCTGGATTTTGTCGTTCGGTGTTTTCTGGAATGCGACTGACTAAACTTTCAAGTGCGCCTAGAGTTCTGCGATGCAGCTTAACCTCAACAAGGCGTGCAGAAAGCAGGAAGAACACGAACATCGTGAGTGAGTCAAAATAAACAGTATTCCCCCACCAGCTATTAGGCTCAAATGTCGCGGCTGAACTCACGATAAAAGTAATCACAATCCCAAGTGCAACTGGAAGATCCATGCTGATTTGTTTTTGTTTCAGGTCGCGCAGTGCATTGCTAAAGAAAGATTTGCTTGAGAATAAGAGGACAGGCAAGCTAAGCAACCATGATGCCCAGTTGAGTAAGTGCAAAATGTCGTTGGAAATTTCGCCCGGTGCCGTAAAGTAGGTTGGGCTTGCATACATCATGACTTGCATCATGCAGAAGCCAGAAACCATCCAGCGCCAGAATGCGGCTCTTTGTTTGCGTTGTGAGACTAAGTCTTCTTCATGCTGTGTCGCTGGAAAGCCACTGTAACCTAAGTCATGAATCGCCGTTAATATTTTGGATGGTAAGGTCGCATCTGGCGACCACACTACAACTGCTCGTTTTTTAGACATACTGACACGAGCACTAATGACCCCAGGGGTTGACTGCAACCCCTGCTCGATAATGCCAGAGCAAGCCGCACAGCGTAAGCCATCGAGCATCAAATTAGATTGTACTAGTGTACCAGCGGTAGATTGAGCAGTTTGGTTTTCAATCGGCTGGCTAAATGCTTGCCATTGATCCTCGGTATCTAAAATTGCCCAAGCTGGATTGGGTAATGTCTCTTCAGTGCTCAAAGTGTCGGTTAGCAAAAATCCACTCCATGCAACAGTTCGTCAAAAAGACGCTTGGTTCTATTGCCATTTAAATAACGAATTAATACTTTGCATTATATATTGAAATGCCAACATTAAACCCCACGTTGAGTGTGTATAAGTATTTAAACATTAGCGTAATTATGATAGGAGAAACCTGTGCGCTTTGATAAATTAACCACTAAATTCCAACAGGCAATTAGCGATGCCCAGAGCCTTGCTTTGGGTGCTGATAATACCGCAATTGAACCTCAACATTTACTACAAGCATTATTGCAACAAGAAGACGGTGGTACTGCGTCATTGTTGGCGCGTGCTGGTGTACAACTTAATCAGCTGAAAACTGGCTTAACTGCTGCAATAGCGAATTTGCCCAAGTCAACGGATACTAGCGGCGAGGTGGCTATTTCGCGAGATTTGAATAATTTGCTGAATGTGACCGATAAGCTCTCTCAAAAACGTGGTGATGCTTACATTGCCAGTGAAATGTTCTTATTGGCTTTGGCCGATGATAAAGGCGAGGCTGCAAAATTATTGAAACAAAACGGCTTAACTAAAGCGGCGCTAGAAGCCGCGGTTCAAGCGGTGCGTGGTAATGAAAATGTAGATAGCCAAGAAGCAGAAGGTCAGCGTGAGTCACTCAAAAAATATACCATAGACTTAACCGAGCGTGCGCGTCTTGGCAAACTTGATCCAGTGATCGGTCGCGATGATGAGATTCGCCGTGCGATACAAGTTTTGCAGCGCAGAACCAAAAATAACCCTGTGTTGATTGGTGAGCCCGGCGTTGGTAAAACAGCGATTGTTGAAGGTTTGGCGCAACGTATTGTAAATGGCGAGGTGCCTGAGTCGCTCAAAGGCAAGAAAGTCTTGTCATTGGATATGGCAGCGTTGCTAGCAGGTGCTAAATACCGAGGTGAATTTGAAGAACGTTTGAAATCTGTGCTGAAAGAGCTGGCGCAGGATGAAGGTCAAACCATCGTGTTTATTGACGAAATTCACACCATGGTGGGCGCTGGTAAAGCCGAAGGTGCCATGGATGCAGGCAATATGCTGAAACCAGCCTTAGCGCGCGGTGAGTTGCACTGCGTGGGCGCGACCACCTTAGATGAGTACCGTAAATACATTGAAAAAGACGCAGCATTGGAGCGCCGTTTCCAAAAAGTATTAGTCGATGAGCCAAGCGTAGAGGCAACGATTGCTATCTTACGCGGCTTGCAAGAGAAGTATGAGTTACATCACGGTGTAGAGATTACCGACCCTGCTATTGTGGCTGCAGCTGAGTTGAGTCATCGCTATATCACTGATCGGTTTTTACCCGATAAAGCCATTGATTTAATTGATGAAGCTGCAAGTCGCATCAAGATGGAAATCGACTCTAAACCAGAGGTGATGGATAAATTGGAGCGCCGTTTGATTCAGCTCAAAATTGAGCGTGAAGCGGTGCGCCGTGAAAAAGACGAGGGCAGTAAAAAGCGTTTTGAGTTGATTGAAGAAGAAATCAGCAAGCTGGAAAAAGAGTATGCTGATTTAGAAGAAATTTGGAAATCTGAAAAAGCACAGGTGCAAGGCTCTGCGCACATTAAAGAAGCGATTGAAAAAGTAAAATATGAGATGGAAGAGGCCACGCGCAAAGGTGATTGGCAGAAGGTCTCTGAGTTACAGTATGGCAAACTACCGCAATTGGAAACGCAATTGAAGCAAGCCTCCAGCGCTGAAGTGAATGTGGATTTAAGCAAACATAAAATGTTGCGTACTGAAGTAGGTGCCGATGAAATTGCTGAGGTCGTGAGTCGAGCGACGGGCATCCCTGTGAGCAAAATGATGACTGGTGAGCGCGAGAAATTACTTACCATGGAAGCAAAATTGCATGAGCGTGTGGTTGGTCAAGATGAAGCAGTGCGTTTGGTCTCCGACGCGATTCGTCGTTCCCGTTCAGGTTTAGGTGACCCGAATCGCCCCTATGGCAGCTTCTTGTTCTTGGGCCCTACTGGCGTGGGTAAAACTGAGCTATGCAAATCACTTGCCAACTTCTTGTTTGATAGCGAAGAGCATTTGATTCGTATCGACATGAGTGAGTTTATGGAGAAACACTCAGTTGCTCGTATGATAGGTGCGCCTCCTGGGTATGTGGGTTATGAAGAAGGTGGTACCTTAACTGAAGCGGTGCGTCGTAAACCATATAGTGTCATCTTATTGGATGAGGTGGAGAAGGCACATC
>CAZZDN010000092.1:1455-7156 GCA_964652655.1 uncultured Methylotenera sp. | reverse complement strand
TCATGGGTTTTGATGTGCAGCAGCAGTATCAGCAGGCGCGTCAGTTGCTGGGGGTAGTGCCTCAGGAGTTAGTGTTTGACCCTTTCTTTAACGTGCGTGAAATGTTGCGTTTTCAGGCAGGTTACTTTGGACTGGGTCGCGAAAATGATGCTTGGGTGGACGAGGTGCTGGAGGGCTTGGGTCTAGCAGATAAAGCGCATACGAATATGCGTAAATTATCAGGTGGTATGAAGCGTCGCGCATTGATTGCGCAAGCGCTCGCACACAAGCCGCCCGTGATTGTATTAGATGAACCTACCGCTGGTGTGGACGTTGAGTTGCGTCAGATGCTATGGGAATTTATAAAAAAATTAAACCGTGATGGCCATACTATTATTCTGACGACACATTATCTGGAAGAAGCGGAAACGCTATGTAGTCGTGTGGGTATGATGAAGCAAGGCCAGATTGTGGCGTTAGATAGTACGGCTAGTTTGCTCAATAAATTTGCTGGCAAGCACTTGCGATTAACGTTAGGTGAAGTGCAGTTGCCGGACGAAGTGGGAAGATTGGTTAGGCACGTGGAGAGTGGGGTTTATACCTTTGCCTTAAGCGATATGACACAGATTGAATATGTGCTTTCATCTTTGCGCGCGCATGGGGTTAAGGTAATCGATATGCAATTGAACGAGGCTGACTTGGAAGATGTCTTTTTGTCACTAGTGGGTCACACTGCGATTGAGCCTCAATTAGCGAGCCAAGCATCATGAATGAATTAAATAAAAATGGAGTCCGTAACTCGGTATCTAGTTTTAGAGGGCCCTGGACCTTACTCAAAAAAGAGCTATTACGCTTTTGGCGAGTGTCTTTTCAGACTGTCGCGGCGCCGGTAATCACAGCTTTGCTTTATTTGCTGATTTTCTCTCATGTGCTGGATAAGCATGTGCAGGTTTATGATGGGGTTGCCTATACTGAGTTTCTGATTCCAGGGTTGATTATGATGTCAGTGCTGCAAAATGCATTTGCAAACAGCTCATCTAGTCTGATTCAATCCAAGGTGATGGGGAATATCGTCTTTGTATTGCTGACGCCACTGACGCATCTGCAGTTTTTTCTAGCATTCTTAATTGCTGCGATTATCCGTGGTTTGGTAGTTGGTTTGTGTATTTACCTAGTAGCAATGTGGTTTGTGGATTTAACGGTAGCAAATCCATGGATGATTGTTGCTTTTGGTATATTAGGTAGCGCGTTGCTTGGTACTTTCGGCATTATTGCCGGCATTTGGGCTGATAGATTTGACCAGATGGCAGCGTTCCAGAATTTTATTATCATGCCGCTGTCATTCTTGTCGGGTGTGTTTTATTCGATACATTCATTGCCACCATTTTGGCAAAAGATTTCACATTTGAATCCATTTTTCTACATGATAGATGGGTTTCGATATGGTTTCTTTGGTAAGGGGGATGTATCCCCAGCGCTAAGTTTGCTCATAGTCGGCGCGTCTTTCCTAGTATTAGCACTGATTACATTAAAAATGTTAAAATCAGGCTATAAACTTAGGTCGTGATGTAATTGGCTTAAGTGCAATAACTCAAGCGAGTAAGTCACATTTTAATAGTCATAACGTAGTAGTTCAGATTGCTAGCATAAGCAAGTTAGTAAGTTTAATAAGATAAGGTGAGCAACACGTGTTAAGTGCCCAGCAGTTAGAAGCATACATCACGCAAAATTTGGCGTGTGATTACATCAAAGTATTAGGTGACGACGGTACACACTTTGAAGCCGTGATTGTCAGCCCAGAATTTACTGGTAAAACCATGGTGAAACAGCATCAGTTGGTTTATGCGGCGCTGGGCGATAGAATGCGTGCGGAGATTCACGCGTTGTCGATGCAAACGTATACCCCAGAAGCGTGGGGGAAGTTGCAAGTTAGTCGCTAAACAGCAAGGTAATCACCAAGGTTGGCGAGTAACCAACTTTGTGTGTTCTTCTGGAAAGAATATGTTCATTTAGAACAATAATCTAAAACATCGATGTTAAATTTCGGTGAGTAGTTTTTGTAATTAAGTTTGTAATTAGGATAAATAATGGATACGCAGGAATTAATTAAAAGTCAGGTAACAGGTAACCCAGTAGTGCTGTACATGAAAGGTAGCCCGAAGTTTCCGCAATGTGGTTTCTCAAATTTGGCAACGCAAATCCTCAACGCCTGTAACGTAGAGTACGTGGCGATTGATGTGTTGGCTGATCAAAATATCCGTGAAGGTATTAAGGTTTATGCAAACTGGCCAACGATTCCACAGTTGTATATTAACGGTGAGTTTATTGGTGGTTCAGACATTATGCGTGCCATGTATGAAAGTGGTGAGTTGCAAACATTATTGAATGCGAACAAATAATTGGACAAACTGCTGATTACAGGCGGTAATCGCCTTCATGGTGAAGTCGTCGTTTCGGGCGCTAAGAATGCGGCTTTGCCAATTCTCTGTGCTGCGTTACTTGCCGAAACACCATTACACTTATCTAGCGTACCTGCGCTTAAAGATGTAGGTTCAACGATTAAGCTGTTAGAGCAAATGGGCGTCAAAGCAGAGCGTCATGCAGATAAAGTATCACTAGACGCCAGTATCGTTCACACTAAAGAAGCACCCTATGAAATGGTGAAAACCATGCGTGCTTCTATTCTCGTGTTAGGTCCATTACTGGCGCGCTTTGGTCATGCGCGTGTTTCATTACCCGGTGGCTGTGCAATTGGATCGCGTCCCGTGGATTTGCATATCAAAGGCTTGCAAGCCATGGGTGCGGAAATTCACATTGAGCACGGCTATATAGAGGCGACCACAAAGCACTTGCCGAATCATCGTTTACAAGGCGCACGCTACTATATGGACATGGTGACCGTGACTGGCACTGAAAACCTGATGATGGCAGCGGCTTTGGCCAATGGTACTACTGTGCTGGAAAACGCTGCTAAAGAGCCTGAAGTGGTTGATATGGCCGAGTGCTTAATTAAGATGGGCGCCAAAATCACCGGTGCAGGTACCGATGTGATTACGATTGAAGGTGTAGAGCGCTTATCCGGTGCAACTCATAACGTAGTGTGTGATCGTATTGAGGCTGGCACTTATATGGTAGCTGTGGCCATGACTGGTGGTGAAGTGACTTTGCGTAATGTACAGTCAAATCTGTTGGATGCCGTGATTGAAAAGTTGCGTGAGGCTGGCGCTACCGTAACGTCAGATATAGATAGCATTACCGTAAAGAGTGATGGGAAGCTAAAAGCTGTGAATATTCGTACAGCACCGCATCCTGCATTTCCGACTGATATGCAGGCGCAATTTATGGCGCTGAATACCATTGCGTCTGGCGTAGCTAAGGTGACTGAAACGATATTCGAAAACCGCTTTATGCACGTGCAAGAAATGCAGCGTTTGGGTGCGGACATCGGTATTGATGGGAATACGGCTTTGGTTAAAGGTGTGCCATTTTTAGATGGTGCTACCGTCATGGCAACCGATTTACGTGCTTCAGCAAGCTTAGTGTTGGCTGGTTTGGTCGCTCGCGGCGACACGGTGATTGAGCGAATCTACCATTTAGATCGTGGCTATGAAAATCTGGAAGCTAAGTTAAATGCCTTAGGTGCTAACGTGAAGCGTATCGCGTAGTAGTGAGTGGAATTAAGTAGCCCATAGACCTAGCAGCAAAAAGTATAGAAAAGACTGAAAATGATTACGATAGCACTGTCAAAAGGCAGAATTTTTGAAGAAACGACGCCATTGTTAGCGGCGGCAGGAATTCATGCAGCCGAGGACCCAGAGTCATCGCGTAAGCTGATTATTGAAACTAACCGCCCAGATGTGCGCTTGATTATCGTGCGCGCAACCGACGTGCCGACTTATGTGCAGTATGGCGCCGCTGATTTGGGTATCGCTGGTAAAGACGTGCTGGATGAACATGGTGGCGATGGTTTGTATCAGCCAATCGATTTGCAGATTGCAAAGTGCAAAATGATGGTTGCGGTGCGCGAGGACTTTGATTATTTTGGCTCTATCAGAAGCGGTGCGCGGCTGAAAGTCGTGACCAAGTATGTGAAAACTGCACGTGAGCATTTTGCGGCTAAAGGCATGCATGTGGATTTAATCAAGTTATATGGTTCGATGGAGTTGGGGCCATTGGTTGGCTTGGCTGATGTGATTGTGGATTTGGTCAGCACTGGTGGCACGTTGCGCGCTAATAAGCTAAAAGCGGTAGAAGAAGTGGGTGACATCAGTTCTAGGTTAGTAGTCAATCAGGCTTCACTCAAGCTCAATCGTGATAAGTTGCAACCGATTATGGACGCCTTCCAAACCGCGATTGCAAACAATAAATAACTGAAAATTAAATAAGTTAAAGCACACATAATTTAGGTATATAGGTTTAGTGATATGAAAATTAGACGTTTTTCTACTGTAGATAGTGATTTTCAAGCAAACTTAAAAGAGCTGCTTGCTTTTGAAACTGCGCAAGATGACAGCATTGATGCGGTGGTGGCTAACATCTTGAAAGATGTAAAGCAGCGTGGCGATGCAGCAGTAATTGAATATACCAATCGTTTTGACAAGACCAATGCCAGCCAGCTTGCTGAGTTGGAGATTAGTCAGGCTGAGTTGCAGTCGGCTTTGGCAAGCTTGCCGACTGAACAACGTGTCGCTTTACAAGCCGCTGCTGATCGCGTGAAAAGCTATCATGAAAAACAGCTAATGAGTTCATGGAGTTACACCGAGGCCGACGGTACTTTACTTGGTCAACAAGTCACTTCATTAGACCGCGTAGGTTTGTATGTACCAGGTGGTAAAGCGGCTTATCCATCCTCTGTATTGATGAATGCGATTCCTGCAAAAGTGGCTGGTGTACAAGAGCTCATTATGGTGGTGCCAACGCCCAATGGTGAGAAAAATCAGCTGGTACTAGCTGCCGCTGCAGTCTGTGGCGTAGATCGTGTATTTTGCATCGGTGGCGCACAGGCCGTGGGTGCTTTGGCCTACGGTACTGAAACAGTACCGCAAGTGGACAAGATTGTTGGTCCAGGTAATGCCTATGTAGCGGCCGCTAAGCGCCGTGTGTTTGGCGTAGTGGGGATTGATATGGTGGCTGGCCCATCTGAAATCTTGGTCATTTGTGATGGTAAAACTGATCCGGATTGGATTGCAATGGACTTGTTCTCACAAGCTGAGCATGACGAGTTGGCGCAGTCTATCTTGTTAAGCCCAGATGCTGCGTTTTTGGACCAAGTCACTGCCAGTATACATAAACTGGTAGAAGAAATGCCGCGTAAAAACATTATTACCACTTCATTGACTGACCGTGGTGCGTTAATCCATGTGCGTGATTTGGATGAGGCGGCTGAAATTAGCAACTACATCGCACCTGAACACTTAGAGTTGTCAGTAGAAGATCCGTTAGCATTCAGCAAAAAAATCAAACACGCCGGTGCTATTTTTATGGGGCGAGATACTTGTGAAGCTTTGGGTGATTATTGTGCAGGGCCAAACCATGTGTTGCCAACCTCACGTACCGCCAGGTTTTCATCGCCACTTGGTGTCTATGATTTCCAAAAACGCTCAAGCTTGATTATGGTGTCATCTGAAGGTGCGCAGGTATTGGGTAAAGTGGCGGCAACCTTGGCCTACGGCGAAGGGTTGCAGGCGCATGCGCGCTCTGCAGAGTACCGTCTGAAGTAGTG
>CAZZDN010000092.1:0-1355 GCA_964652655.1 uncultured Methylotenera sp. | reverse complement strand
ATGAGGTGCATATCCTTTCAGGTGCGCGCCTTTAATTAATTCTGCGCTAGGTCATATTGTGGCAAGCGCATATGTCTACATATATCTAAGGGTTTAGTATGAGTAAGTATTGGAGTGATGTCGTTCATAAGCTCACCCCTTATGTGCCGGGTGAGCAACCCAAAATTAGTAATCTGGTAAAACTCAATACCAACGAAAACCCTTATGGCCCAAGCACTAAGGTGATAGCGGCTTTAAAACTAGAAGCTGCAGATAGCTTGCGCTTATATCCAGACCCCAATTCAGATACTTTAAAAGCGGCTATCGCCAAAGTGCATCAACTAGACAGCAGTCAGGTGTTTGTGGGTAATGGATCAGATGAAGTATTGGCGCACGTGTTTCAAGCGCTGTTAAAACATGATCAGCCATTACTTTTTCCTGATATCACTTACAGCTTTTATCCTGTTTATTGTGGCTTGTATGGTATTCGGTATGAAAATATCCCATTGGCGGATGATTTTAGTATTCATGTCGAAGATTATATTAAGCCAAATGGCGGCATTATTTTCCCAAATCCAAATGCGCCAACTGGTATGCCATTACCACTAGCAAAAATAGAATGGCTGTTGCAAAACAATACTGAATCTGTCGTGGTCATTGATGAAGCTTATGTGGATTTTGGTACTGAGTCGGCAGTCAGTCTGATCAATCAATACCCTAACTTGCTAGTCACGCATACTTTATCCAAAGCACGTTCTTTAGCTGGCTTGCGTGTTGGCTATGCGCTTGGTTCACCAATCTTAATCGAAGCGTTGGTGCGTGTTAAAGATAGTTTCAACTCTTATCCGATTGATAGGTTTGCCTCGGCTGGCGCTGTGGCGGCAATGCAGGATTCAGAATATTTTGACGAAACCTGCAAAAAAGTTATTGCTACGCGCGAGGCATTAGTGAGAGAGATGCAGGCTTTGGATTTTGAAGTGTTGCCATCAGGGGCAAACTTTATTTTCGCAAAACATAAAGTGCGTGATGGTGCCGAGTTGAGTGCAAAACTACGTGAACATGGCATTATTGTGCGTCACTTTAAGTCGCCTAGTCGTATCGCACCCTATTTACGGATTACGATTGGGACGGATGAGCAGTCTGTCTTGTTGTTGAAGGCACTTAAGGCAATATTGGCTTGATTTTCGTTCTTTTGGTGGAAAGTCACTAAAGTATTAACGGAAATCATTGTTTTCGTGGATATTCGCTACATTACTGCGTATGTTTGAATAATTTATATCGATAAAACATATAAATTAAGCATTAAAAGTTTGAATTTTCACACGAAGTGCGGTTATGATAGCGAAATGTGCGTTTTGTGCACAATATAATAATTA
>CAZZDN010000091.1:0-7356 GCA_964652655.1 uncultured Methylotenera sp. | reverse complement strand
TGAGAGCTATATTAAAGATAGTGCCGGGAATGCGGTATATAACGGTCGCGTAAGCTTTAACGGTAAGCGTTATGATATTTCCGGTATGAATCCGGCCGAGGCTGAGTCTCTGCATGTCATGCATGCGCTGGACCTTAAATCCAACACCAAGGGTTTTTTTGACTGGCAGTTAACCTTGTCTGATTATGATTATCAGAAAGATAAAAATAGTGTAGCAAATGCCCTATCTTCGGGGAGTGTGACTCTGGGCAATCCCTACATTACACGAACAGGACGTGTCACAGATTTATCCGGCACAGGTTGGACTGTGTTTGATGCACGTACAACCCTGCGACCGCAGATGCATACCATAGACTTAGGCTATCACGTAGATCGATATACATTAGAAAGTGACACGCACAATACAACAGACTGGAAAGTTGGTCACACTGGAGCACTAAATGCTTCTGCACGCGGTAAAACTGTTACGCACGCGCTCTATGCGCAAGATAAATGGCAGCTTAATCCGGCATGGGCAATTACTTTAGGTGGGCGTGCCGAATGGTGGCAAGCAGAAGATGGCCAAAACAAAACAACCATCTCTAACGTATTACAAACCGCTAACTATCAGGAGCGATCTGAAACAAAATTCTCACCTAAAATATCCATTAGCTTCGAGCCTGATCCAGCTTGGGGTTTCCGCGCTGCCTTTGGGCAGGCGTTCCGTTTTCCGACCGTCAGTGAAATGTTTCAACCGTTGCAAAATGGTGCAACAGCTTATTTTGTTCAATCTAATCCGAATATAAAACCAGAAGAGGTGATTGCTGCTGAATTAACTGCAGAACGTCGATACGATAATGGTTTGATTCGCGCTAGTTTGTTTAGTGAAAATAAATACGATGCACTTATCTCGCAGAATATTGCGGTAAATGGTGCGATTCCATACGATACTGGCATCTGTACAAGAACAGTCGGTTGTAGCTTCGTTCAAAATGTGGATCATATTCGCACACGAGGCATAGAGCTAGCTACCCAATGGCAAGATGTATTGATTCATGGTTTAGATTTACAAGGTAGTGCTACCTATACAGAAGCTGAGGTATTAAGAAATGAGGCCGCACCAAGTACAGTTGGCAATAAGCCACCACGCATCCCGCGTAATATGTTGAAAGCGGTAGCAACTTACCACAGTGGTCAGAATCTCACGTATAGTTTAGCTGCACGTTATAGTGGTCGGCAATATAACGCGCTTGATAACAGCGATGTGAATGACAGTACATTCGGCGCAGCCAGCAAGTTTTTTATTGTCGACGTAAAAGCTAATTACAAGTTTGCTAAGCGCTATACTGCTAGCTTAGGTGTAGATAATTTGAATAATTACAAATCCTACGTGTTTCATCCTTACCCACAACGCACGGCTTATGTGCAATTGAAGTTTGATTACTAATGATTAAATTTATATTGGGATTCAGTTTACTTTTGTGCACATTCTTTTTAAGTGCACATGAGGAGCATACCGAGCATCAAAAAACAGCCATGGCTGTTAGTGTCGCCTTTGATTCGCAAGGGGGATTATGGAAAGCTGCTGTACATGATGGCTTCTTGCAAGTCAGTAAAAGTAAAGATATGGGGAAATCCTTTTCAAAGCCTATTAATGTAAATCATATCCCACAGAAAATTGGCGCAGATGGTGAGGCTAGGCCAAAAATTGCAATCTCACCTGAGGGAAATATCTATTTAACATGGACCGAGGCACTTAAAAAACCATTTTCAGGATACATCTGGTTTGCACGCTCAACTGATGCGGGTAAAACGTTTCAAGCCCCATATATCGTGCATCAAGATCGCAGCGAGATTACACACCGTTTTGACTCATTAAATGTCAGTGCTGATGGAAAAATTACAGTGACATGGGTAGATAAGCGTGACCTGATCGCTGCCAAAGCGGCTAAACAACCTTATGAAGGTGCGGCGATTTATTATGCGGTTTCCGATAATAAAGGGCAGAGCTTTAGTGTGGAGCAAAAGCTCGCAGACAGTAGTTGCGAATGCTGTCGGATTGCACTTACAAATAAGCCAGATGGTACAGTGGCTGCAATGTGGCGACATGTATTTAACGGCAGTGAGCGTGATCATATGATGGCAGAAATCCCAGCGACAGCTAATCAGCTTGCAGAACCTAAGCGCGCTACATTCGGGCGCTGGAAGGTGGATGGTTGCCCACATCATGGCGCTGCTTTAGTCAGCGGAGGCGAGGCTAACCGTTGGTGGGGCTATCATATGGCTTGGTATGATGGAGGTAATGATGATTCAGGGCAAAAAGCGACAATGTTTTACGCCCGTATGGATGGCGTGGCCTGGGTGTCTTCGCCAGCTAAAAAATTCGGCAATATGAAGAAGCAAGCAGGGCATCCGGCTTTATTAGCAGTTGGCGAGCACGTATGGTTAGCTTGGCGTGAAAAAGACGCAGGTAGCAGTCAGGTATGGTTGATGAAGTCTGATGATGAGGGGAAAAGTTGGGGCGTCCCGTCGATGATAGCAACGACCCCCGGCAATGCTGATTACCCACAATTACTGCAAAAGAATGAGCAGGTGTATCTAATGTGGAATACAGGGGCTGAGGGATTAAAAGCGTTAGCTATTTAACTAATCAGTACTGACAGCATCATCATCCGCTTACGTTGCACACCATACTTTAGTGTTATGTGTAAGCTCCATCCATATTGCCCAAGCACTAGCTCCGCTCAATAAGAAGCCTGCCAGTCTCATCCCGTAAGGTTCTATAGTTTTTGTTTTGAGTTTCAGCCAAAGCCAAGGTGCAATAAATAAAGAAATACTAGAGCCTAAGGCAAATGCCGACATGCTTAGTGCGCCATCTAGTGGGTTGCCGTTAAATGATGCAATGATGAGCGCTGAATATAACAGACCACATGGCATCAGTGCCCATAGCATCCCAATATAAAAGTGGCCGCCTTGCTTGGTGCTGAGCTTCTTAACGTGCCCCCAGATATTTCTTCCTGCACGATCAACCCAAATGGGTTGGCGCGCATAAATGATTAATAAAACGCCCCAGAAAAAAATTAACACATGAAAAAATGTCCATAGCGGATGAAGCACGCTACTGTAGCTAGATAGCCAAGCAATGCTCTGAATTGCAAAGGTTGCGATGGCTCCCAATAGAGCATAACCGCAAAGACGGCCAATGTGATAGTGATAAATAGCATATGGCGTCTGAGGTGACTGTGTCAGTGCGGTACAAGCCGCACCACACATTGCAACACAATGTGGGCCGCCAGCAATGCCCATTAATAATGAGCTATAAATAAGCGCTGTTTGCATGCCTTATTGGTCTGACGTATTGACACCTGTTGCAGCATGATTGCGCGCACGAATTGCGGGTTCTAACGCATTTTTTTCGGCCGGACTAAGTTCGGTATTCGCACCAAGATTTTCTTCACGCGTTAACAATGGATCTTGGCCATTTACAGCAATATATACAGTGGTTAGGCTAGCAATTACAACGATGGCTGGGCCACCAAATACTAGCCATGCATAACCTGACTTCCACCATTTAGCTTTTTGATGATTGGTTGGTTTTGTTGACATTTTGTGACCTCTTTAGCGCGACATGTAAAAAATAGACTTCTCAAATAGTTTTTCGTTTGAGCCGCTAGCCATAATCTCAAAGACTACCGGGTGCGACCCGCTTTTGATAGAGCCGTCGGGAATTTGTAAACTGACCGCGACCATTCTTGATTCGGCTGCGTTCACAGTAAATTCTTTGCTGGAGGCGAGAGATAGCCCCTCAATACCAGAGACTGAAATTTTGAATGTTTCGGTTTTTTCTGAAGCATTCGTGATTTGCATCTGATACACATTCTCCACTTTACCGCCAGCCACGATGCGAGACATAACCCCTCGGTCTCGAATGACATCTACTTTAAAGGGGATGCGTGTGACTAACGAGTAAACAAGCCCTGCACTCATGAGTAACAGTAAAGCGGTGTAAATCAGTACACGTGGACGCAAAATCTTTTTCACCACTTGCTCTTGTGACCAGTGGTTTGTGAGTGCATTTTGAGTAGAGAAACGGATGAGTCCACGTGGATATTCCATTTTATCCATAATACTATTACATGCATCTACACATAAACCACAGCTGATACACTCATATTGCAAGCCATTACGGATATCAATACCTGTTGGGCAGACTTGTACACAAAAGTTACAATCGATACAGTCGCCTAAGCCGCTTTGTTTAGCATCGACCTTGCGTGAGCGTCCACTGCGTGGTTCACCACGTTCTTGATCGTATGTCACAATCAACGTATCGTTATCAAACATTGCACTTTGGAAGCGCGCGTAAGGGCACATGTGTTTGCAGATTTGCTCACGCAGAAAGCCAGCGTTGCCATAAGTGGCGAAGCCATAGAAGCATATCCAAAAAGTTTCCCAAGGGCTTAGCTGGAACTGCAAGATACTCTGCGCTAGATCACGTATTGGCGCGAAGTAACCTAAGAAAGTGAAACCAGTCCATACGGAAAAGCTAATCCAAAGACTGTGTTTCACCGTCTTTTTAACCAGTTTATTTCGGTCTAATTTGCCAGCATCTAGCCTTAGTCGCGCAGCACGGTCACCCTCGACGCGCCTTTCAATCCATAAAAATATTTTGGTGTAGACCGATTGCGGGCAAGCAAAGCCACACCATAGCCTGCCAGCCACTGCGGTAAATAAGAATAGCGCTAATGCTGCGATGATGAGAATCACCACCAGATAAATCAGGTCTTGTGGATAGAGTACTAAGCCAAAAATATAAAAACGGTGGGAGCTAATGTCCAAGAGTACAGCTTGGCGTTCACCCCATTGTAGCCAGGGCACACCGTAGAATACGATTTGGGTAATCCAAATCATTGCCCAACGCCAATTCTTATAAAGCCCAGAAGTGTTTCGTGGGTAGATTTTCTTATGCGGTTCGTAGAGCGATCTAGTCACTGGCTGTGCAGGATCATTGACGATAGGAATCGTTTTTTTGGATGGGCTTTTCTGAGTGGACACTTTAATTCTAGCTTAATAAAATTGGGACTAAAAATAAAAAACGCCCACTATTTTAGCATAAGCTAAATAGTGGGCGTTAGGATGCTTTCACTCAATAGTGTAGGTTATTTTGCCTTCACTATTGTGAGTGTCTGGCCTTTATTTCGCGTTAGAGAAGCGCCATACATAAGCTGCTAACACATGAATTTGCTCTGGTGTTAAACGTGAGCCTTGTGCTGGCATCTTGTTGTTTAAGCCATTGTTAATACGATGAATAATCGCTGCTTCACCTGCACCGTGTAACCAAGTGTCATCGGTTAGGTTTGGTGCGCCAATCGCTTGGTTGCCTTTACCATCTGGACCGTGACAAGCTGCACATGCGACGAACTTCTCTTTACCTAACGCTGCACGGCTAGGCTCATGTTCACTGTTTGATAGACTAAGTACATAATGCGCCACGTTTTTAACATCATCAGGACCGCCGACTGCAGCAGCCATTGGCGGCATCATGCCGTTTCTGCCGTTGGTGATGGTTTCTTTGATGGTTTCATGTGCACCACCATATAACCAATCCTTGTCGGTTAAGTTAGGGAAGCCTCTGCTACCGTGCGCATCTGAGCCGTGACATTGTGAACAGTTGTTCATGAACAAGCGCTCACCAATCGCCATTGCTTTAGGATCTTGTGCAACTTCTTCACCTGTCATTGATGTGAATTTTGCATAGATAGGTGCGATACGGTCGTTAGTTTCTTTAACTTCTTGCTCGTACTGTTTAATCGCAGTCCAGCCTAGTTTGCCACTATATGTTGCTAACCCTGGGAAAAGGAATAGGTAAGTAGCGCCAAACACACAGGTAATAATAAACATCCACATCCACCATCTTGGCATTGGGTTGTTCATTTCTACGATATCTTCATCATAAACATGGCCAGTTGACTCACCAGTGTGTGCTGGATCGTGTGACTTGCTTGTCATAAATAATACCGTTAAACAAAATACGATACCGCCAATCACGATTGCCGAAATAAAGTACGGCCAGAAATCGCTTGTAAAATCACTCATTCTTCATCTCCCTCAAGCGGCAATCTTGCCGCTTCGTCAAAGTCTTTTTTATGCCGCCCAGACCAAGCCCAGACCCAGATACCAACAAAGGTAACTAGGGCTGCGACTGTAGCTATGCTGCGTAAATCAATAATATCCATGATTTGCTGCTTATTGTTTAAGCGCTGTACCCAGCACTTGCAAGTAGGCGATTACAGCTTCCATTTCTGTTTTTCCATAAACGTCATTTGCAGCACTCTTGATTTCTTCATCAGCATATGGAACGCCAGCAATTTTTAAAGCACGCATATGTGCAGGCAGATTTTTTGCATCAACAAGATTTTTTTCTAACCATGGGTACGCTGGCATCACTGATTCTGGTACCAAATCACGAGGGTTGATTAAGTGAATACGGTGCCATTCGTCACTGTAACGTCCACCAACACGATGCAGATCTGGGCCTGTACGTTTACTACCCCATTGGAATGGGCGGTCATAAACAAACTCGCCAGCCACTGAGTAGTGGCCATAACGCAATGTTTCCGCTTTGAATGGGCGAATCATTTGTGAGTGGCAGTTGTAGCAGCCTTCACGAATATAAACATCACGTCCAGCTAACTGCAACGCAGTATAAGGTTTTAAGCCTTCTACAGGTTGTGTCGTTGATTTTTGGAAAAATAGCGGCACGATTTCAACCAAACCACCAAATGAAACCACAACTAAAATCAAAATCACCATCAGAAAACTGTTGGTTTCGATTTTTTCGTGGGTAAAGCCTTTTTGTTCTTTATCTGACATGTTAGATCTCTTAAGCATGAACAACTGTTGAAGGGATTCTGGCGCGGGTTGCTTGCCCCATTTGTACTGTTTTAATGACGTTCCACAACATGATGACCATGCCGCTAACGTACATTAGGCCTCCAATCATACGGATGACGTAGAATGGATGCATCGCTTTAACAGATTCAACAAAGGTGTAAGTCAATGTGCCGTCATCGTTCATTGCACGCCACATTAAGCCTGCAGTAACGCCTGAGATCCACATCGCTGTAATGTAAAGAACTACGCCGATGGTGGCTAACCAGAAGTGTAGCTCAATTGCTTTTTTGCTATACATTTGTTTAACACCCCATAGGCGAGGCACTAAGAAGTATAGTGAACCCATTGATACGAAGCCAACCCAGCCTAAAGCGCCTGAGTGAACGTGACCAACAGTCCAGTCTGTGTAGTGTGATAGTGCGTTAACCGTTTTAATTGCCATCATTGGGCCTTCAAACGTACTCATGCCGTAGAAAGACAATG
>CAZZDN010000090.1:0-7357 GCA_964652655.1 uncultured Methylotenera sp. | reverse complement strand
GTTTTTAACCGCCCGCCATTCTGTATTTACTGGATTCTTTTCTGAGATGCGTAGAAGAATCTCGCACAAAATTCTGCCAGAGGCGATAGATGAGGCTTACTTGGTTGATTTGTTTGCAGTTTTCTTTACTAAAACGACAGATGAGATTTGGGTGAATGCGGTGCCAGATGATGTCTGGTCGCAGTTGATTAAAGTCATGCGCTTTGATTTAGCAGATGAGGCATTGAGTGCCTCATGTCAGAAAAACTTGTTTGCAGCAGCCCAAGTGCTTTCTTATCGCACTGCTGCGTTAGGCTTAGAGCCCGAATTATTAAGAAATTACCCTGAACTAGAACAGCATAGTTCGCCATTTGTGATGCAGCAGGCGGAGTTAGCAGAGTTTATAGGGGCAAAAGATGTTGATAATGCCTATACCGATATCAAGCACATTTTAGTGATGTTGGATCAATGTAAGGTGATAGTGGCGAAAGTCAGGAGGAATAGTGCCCTGACTGGGACCAGTATTCATCTCACACAGCTGTTGCAACGTATTCTAAAACAGATTGAACGATTGGAAGAGTTGTTAAGTATTTTGCATTGTTTTCAGCATAGACAGCCTGCAGATGTGGTGGTGGTAAGGTTATTTAAAAACCTCGTATACAGCGAGTGCCATAAAAATGATTTACATGAGTATTGGCAGGAAAGTATGGAGGTGATGGCTGTGCGTGTGACAGAAAACGCTAGCCGTGCAGGTGAACATTACATTACTGAGACGCGTAGTGAGTACTTTGCGCTGATGCGTTCAGCCATGGGTGCTGGTGTCATTATCGCGATGATGGCCATGTTTAAAATTGTGTTAGCTAAACAACATTTTGCCCCTTTGGCAGAAGCCATTTTCTTTAGTTTAAATTACGGCATTGGCTTTATGCTGATTCATATTTTTCATTTTACGGTTGCCACTAAGCAGCCTGCGATGACCGCCGCAGCGATTGCAGCAACGATTGATAACGCTTCTGATGGTAAAGCCAAAGATATGCATAATTTAGTGGCGACCGTGACTAACACGATGCGAAGTCAGGCGGTCGCTATTTTTGGTAATGTCGTCGTGGCCATTCCAGTGGCGATGTTGCTGTCATGGGCGGTGCTTTATCTATCTGGTCAGCATTTTGTGACACCAGAAAAAGCGCATAAACTACTAAGCGAGATTCACCCTGTGACCAGTGGTGCATTCTTTTATGCAGGAATTGCTGGCATTTGTCTGTTTCTTTCAGGTTTGATTGCTGGTTACCACGATAATTTGGCAGTGTATAACAAGATTCCACAGCGCTTAAAAGCGATTAAATGGTTACAGCGCTTACTTGGCGTAGAGCGTTTGGCGCGGGTTGCGCATTATGTAGAACATAATTTGGGTGCACTGGCTGGTAACTTCTACTTTGGTTGTTTGTTAGGCGGGCTGGGTGCTTTCGGCGTTTTATTGGGCTTGCCGATAGATATCAGGCATATTGCTTTCTCATCTGCGTTTGTGGGCTTTGCCAGTTTTAGCCTGGACTTTATGTTGACATGGCAGACTGTAGCCTTTGCGGCATTGGGACTTGCATTGATTGGCTTAGGCAACTTGATGGTGAGTTTCGGCTTGGCACTCTATGTTGCGATGAAGTCTAGAAAAGTGCGTTTTAATGATTGGCGTTTACTTTTACGCAATTTAGCTAGCAGACTAAATCAGCATCCTGCGGAGTTTATATTTCCACCAAAGCATTCGCCTTCTGCTGTGACAGAGAAGCCATCTGACTCAGAGGCCTAATTCATCATAACTTTTTTGTTGCTTGGCTTATGTTGGGGGATAAACAGAGTTGTAAGTTTTACGGTTAAAAAAGCATGGGAGAATTAATCTCCCATGCTTTTTTCAGTCCACATGCATATTCAATGATTAGAAACTCTCCGAGTATCGGTTGCTTGAGTCTCCAGCCTTGATTCTTAACAGAGATTTTTCAATGCTGGTCGCTGGTAATTTTGTAGCGCGATGTAGATTGATGACATTGTTAGCGTATGACAGATGCTGCTCATCTAATTTAAATACACTGACTGCATCTGCCAATGCATTAGCTTGTTCCAGCAGTGATTGGGCGGCAGCGGTTGCTTCTTCTACAAGAGATGCATTTTGCTGTGTGGCTTCATCCATCAAGGTCATTGCAGTATTCACTTGATCGATACCCGTGCTTTGTTCTACAGAAGCTGTTGCAATTTCACTAATGATATTGGCCACTTGTTGAACTGAGGATACGACTTCCTCCATGGTTTTTCCTGCATTTTCTACTTGTTTAGTGCCCTCGTAGGTTTTGCTTACCGAGTCATTAATGAGTACTTTGATTTCTTTTGCAGCGCTGGCAGAGCGTTGTGCCAAGCTTCTTACTTCGCCAGCAACCACGCCAAAACCACGCCCCTGTTCACCTGCTCTAGCAGCTTCAACGGCAGCATTGAGGGCAAGGATGTTGGTTTGAAAAGCAATGCTATCAATCACTGCAATAATGTCTTCAATTTTGCGTGCACTTTCGTTAATGGCACTCATGGTCACCACTGCGTCTGATACCACAGCACCGCCTTTGACCGCAATATCTGAAGCACTTAGTGCTAATTGGTTTGCACGTTTGGCGCTGTCTGCATTACGTTTTACAGTGGAAGCTAGTTCTTCCATGCTGGCTGCGGTTTCTTCAAGGCTAGAGACTTGTTTTTCGGTTCTAGCTGATAGGTCGTTGTTGCCTGATGTGATTTCTGCGGCGGCGGTGTTAATGGTTTCTATTGAGGCTTTGACAGTAGCAATCGGGCCAACAATCATCTCTAAGGTTTCATTCACCCCCTCTACAATTTTTCTAAAGTCGCCCAAGTGCATGCTAGCATCGACACGCACCGAAACACGGCCATCATGTGCAGCATTCGATAGCGTGTTGACGTCGCTCATCAGTGCGTTAATTGAGGTAATGCAGGTGTTCAGGTTGTCTTTAATGTTGTTGAAGTCACCATTAAAGCTGGCGGTGATTTTTGCAGGGATCTCACCGCGTGCAATGTGTTCTAAATTGCTAGCAGCAATGTTTAAAGGCGTGACAATAGCGTCTAATGTGGCGTTAAGTCCTTCAATCACTTTGCGATATTCACCTAAATGCTTGGTAGCATCAGCGCGTGTAGTAAGCGTGCCGGCTTCAGCATCTTTTGCCAGTAAGTTAGCATCTGCCACTAATGCTTTAATCGCAAGGCCACAAGCATTTAAATTGTTTTTGATGATGTTGAAATCGCCCTGGTAATTATCTGTGATTTCAGCTGGAATCACACCTTTAGAAAGGTGATCCACATAATTTGCTGCCATGGTGAGTGGGGTGATAATCGCATCCAGCAACTGGTTGATCCCGCTGCTGATGTCACGAATCACGCCGGTTGGTAGGGTGCTAGTGTCAATGCGTTCGCTCAAGTTGCCAGCCACTGCCTGCTGGATAAGCTCGGCGACATTTTTTTCTGCAATCACTTCTGCCGTGCGGTTGTTCCACTGTGTCATTTGGCCTAGCGCATAGCCATCAGTTTCATCATATACTGGGCTCACCACTAATTGTAGGTGGTGATTAGCCATGGTGGTATCTATGATTTTATTGCGGGTGATTTCAGTAGCAAGCTGTTCTCGGTCAGATGCATTTTCTAGATACTGGCTTAAGTTTTCGCCCATCATTTTGTCTAACGCAAACTCAGGGTGATGCTGTTTGATTCCTGCACTCATATTTTCAAACAAGGCTTTTGCCGCATGGTTCATATAGATGAGGCGATTATCGCGGTTGGATAAAGTCACGGCAATTGATGCTTGGTCCAGTGTCGCCTTGATGCGCTGGATACTACTAACAGCTTCTTTGTGATCAAAATCCAGTCTGGTTTTAAGCGCATGGTAAGCATCTACTACATCGGTTAATTCGTCGCGGTGTTCAGATCTTGGCACTAGCTTGTTGTTCATTTCCTCTGCACTTTCACGCAGATTGCTACCGATGGCGCGTAAGCGTGGAATGATAGAACGATTAAGGTTCCACCCTAGCAGGCCACAGACCATGAGCGCGACAAAAACAAAAGCAATTGCATAGTTTCTATGTTTTAAATAGTTAGCTTGTGTGACTTCGTATTCTGTCGCGACGCCTGCGTAATGCAAACTACTCAGTTTGTTCAGGCTCTCAGTTAGTGGGTCAATGGCTTTGTATACATCCGAAGTGTTGTATGTCATTAAACGCTCAATATCATCACTACGAATAATGCCTTGCAGTAATAAAGCTGATTCGAGCGCTGTATCAAACAAGGGCTGGATCTCTGTTGCTAAGGCAGATTCGGTTTCTGCATGCGGGCTGGCTAGGTATGCTTTCCATTCTTTATCTACTATCTGTAGCGCTTGGTCTACATTAGCAGCGGCCTCTGCTGAGGTAATAATGCCTCTTTGCAGTTTTTGCCCAGTGCTAACAATATTGGTGCTGAACATATCGTTAATCACTTTTAATTGTTTTAATGGCAACACTCTGTTCTTATAAACGCTCTCGAGGCCATTGTTACTTTCTTTGATGCCGGCAATGCCGCTAAAACCGAGCATGGAGGTGGTGAGTGCCACCATAATAAAGATGCAGGCGATTTTATTGTTAATCGTAATGCGATTGGTAAACTCTTTTGCTTTTCTCAAAAGCGTGGTGTGCCAGCGTTCTTCATGTTTGATGGCGCGGTAATGTGCGCGTGCTTTTTCAATTTGTTCTTGGCTGGCTTTGGTGCTGACAGACATATAGCCAACCACTTTTCCATGCTCACGTACAGTGGTGACGCAGGAGTAGACCCAAAAATGGTCGCCGTTTTCGCATAGACCCTGTTCTACGCCTATCCATGGTTTTTTGTTTTGCAGAGTCATCCATATATCGGTGAGAATTTCTTTTGGCATTTCTGGGTGATGGATAACGCTTTGTTTTTTGCCTATCAGATCTTGCTCGTTAAATCCGGTTACTTCGATAAAGTCGCGGTTGACGTAGGTGATTTTTCCTTCTAAATCAGTTTTTAAGACCATGGAAACTGATGCATTAATCTCTCGTTCATGTTGCGTTAGTTTGATATTTTCTTTCATTGCACACCTTTATTATATTTTTATAACAAGTATGGGATAGCGCTGACGGGGGATATGCACATACGCTAGGTTAGGTGTCGAATCCAGTCATGAGGTCTTACTAGTTATGCTGCCATTTCTACAGCGGATTCATGAGGACAGCGACGTTCTATAAACAGGCTATTGCCTGCAATTTCTTTGGCTTGCTTTTTAGCATTGACGCACGCGGTAGAAACCTCGTGGTGTGAGTGATAAAGTGCAGAATTGACAATTAAGGCCCCTACAGACAAGCTGATAAACGGGTGGAAACGCTGTTCTCCCTGACGGTCTTTCGTAATAATGCCGCCGTACTTTTGGTCTGTAGGTGAGTAAAATGATGGCGCGACTTTAGCAATTTGGGATAACAGCGTATTGCAACGACTTTCCCAGTTTTTGCTCTGAAACAGGATGATAAAATCGTCGCCACCAATATGACCAACAAAGTCATAAGGGCCACATGCATCTGCCAATATCTGCCCAGTTTTCTGTATGACTTCATCCCCTTTTTTATAGCCGTATACATCGTTGTAGGGTTTGAAGTAATCAAGATCACAATAGCACGCGACAAATTGCGTACCAGACTGAAGCAGGCTATCTATCTGTTCACTAATTGGTACATTCCCCGGCAATAAGGTAAGCGGGTTAGCGTAACGGGCAGTGTCAATCTGCATTTTGGTAATCAATCTGAGTAAGTCATGTCCGCTCGCCATCCCTGCGTATTGACCGTTCTCGGTTACAATAAAACCCGCAGAGAGGTGATGTGGCTTACTTTGCAGAATTAAATCGCTTAGATTTTTAAGACTGGTATCTTTGTCTACAATCAGCGCAGATTTATCTGTCATCATCTCACAGGGGCGTTGACCATATAGTTCTCTGCGGAATGGCCTAGCGTAATCGTTAATCATGATGCTGCGATTAATCAGACCGATAGGCAGGCCATTTTCTACAACTGGGATGGAATAAAGCTCTTGGTTCTCATCAAACAGCTTAAAAACGTCTTCGTTGAGACAAGTGGGGCTGACTGGCGTTGAATGTTTGAGTAGCTTTTCAACAGTCGCGTGGTTTTGTAATAGATTTTCGCGGTCAGACTCAACTCTGACCAGCGTATGTATCATGTCTGGTGATGCACTTACTATCGGCGTTGGATGTGGTCTAGCAATATAGTAGCCTTGGCTGTAGGCGATGCCCAAATCTCGAATTGCCATCAGTTGCTCATGGGTTTCGATTCCTTCAGCAATCACTTGTGCACCTGATTTTTCGGCGATTTCTTGAATAGAGCGTGCGAACTGTAGTTTTACCGCATCCAAATGGATATCTTGGGTGAAATGTTTATCAATCTTGACATAGTCAGGACGTATTTCTGACCATAGACGTAGCCCAGAAAACCCTTCACCTAGATCATCAATGGCAATTTCAAACCCCATGTCTCGATAGTGATGGGTAGCATCACGCATCAGTTGATAATCTAACGTTTTTGCATTTTCTGTTAACTCAATAATGACTTGGCTAGGTTTTAAACCAAGTGCATCCATATACTTCAAGGTTTCACCTGGTTTTGAACATTTTTGCAATAAGATATCTGGGCTAATATTCAGAAATATTTTGCCTGGTAAGTTTTGTTTGGCAAATGATTCGAGCACCGTTTGGCGGCAAAGGTATTCTAGCTCTGTGACTAAGCCACAGTTTCTAGCCATCGCAAATAAGGCCATCGGGGAGTGCAACATGCTATTGATAGGCCCGCGGATTAAGCCTTCGTACCCAATGAATTTGCCTTGCTGCATATCAAGGATGGGTTGAAAAACAGCTGTGAGCTGCCTGTTTTGAATAATGTCGTGCAAATGCAAGCAAGCTACTTCATTGGCACATGGCTCGAGCTCTGTTATCCATATTGGATTACGCACTGTATTCATTTTGACCTCTAAATCGTCTTATCAACGGTAAGAATGTTGACTGGCTAATGTGACGTCAGCGTGACAGTTTGATGACGTTTAATCATTTAACTTGCCTTAGTTTTTCATTCGATGTTGATTTAAGCGCGAGTATTAGGTGTTGGTTTAATCCTTCATTTACGTGTGATAGGTTAAAATCTAATAAAATTAAAATTTGTGAATTTCTGAATGACTATTGCACAATCTATGCACACGGATAGCGCGGCTACGCCTAATCTTGAAAGCCATACCCCCATGATGCGTCAGTATCTTGGCCTAAAGGCACAACACCCTGATATGTTGTTGTTTT
>CAZZDN010000089.1:0-7494 GCA_964652655.1 uncultured Methylotenera sp. | reverse complement strand
TAAAAATATTGAAGGAGTGGGCTGATATTTAGTGCTTATCTACTACAGCCCCTTAAATTTAAACTTCTAGCTATCGCCGCCAACTCTGCCTTGATATCAGAAAAATCATGATATTGATGACCACCACTACGCCCATACCAATATTGACTATTCCACTCATCACCTTCAATTTTATGTAGTACAGCATGAAGCCAATTGGCAGTTGAGCTATTATCATCTTGGGCAATTTGATGTGCAGTATCCCAATCACCCATTTGCGCAGCCTGTACAGCTTTGAGTAACGCAAGTTTATCCATCACTGATCACTCTCAAAGAAATTGAGTTTCTTATTTCTAGGTAATTTTTTTAACTGCGCCTCAGCTACGCTTGCACTCGAACGGTCAGGATAAGGTTTAGAAGCGAGAATTTTAATTGGCGGGTTAGCGCGCGTGTAACGCGCCCCCTTCCCTGCTAAATGCGCGGCAAACCTTGCATCTAGATCATTGGTGATACCTGCGTAATAAGCGCCGTTATTACATTCCAGTAAATATAGTTTCCAAGTCACATTAAGCAATAAACTTTACTAAGCAGAAATGCCACACCATCGCCAAATTATTGATTTAATTAAAAAAAATGAAATCTGCAATAACAAAGCCTGTTTAAATTAGTTAAGCATTGCACGCGCGTAAATGCTTAATAAGTACCAGCTTGAATAAATTCAACCTTATAGCCATCTGGATCCTCAATAAAAGCGATCACAGTTGTACCATGCATCATCGGACCTGCCTCACGCACGACTTTACCGCCAGCGTTACGTACTGCTTCACAGGCTTTGTATGCATCCTCTACTTCGATCGCAATATGACCATAGGCCTTACCCATGTCATAACTCTCTACACCGTAGTTGTAAGTTAACTCCAGGACGGTGTGGTCGCTTTCATCGCCATAACCTACAAACGCCAGTGTAAATTTACCGTCAGGGTAATCATGCTGACGTAACAGCTTCATCCCTAAGACTTCAGTGTAAAACTTAATGGAGCGCTCCATGTTACCAACACGAAGCATAGTATGTAGCATGCGCATTTATTGATTCCTTATGATTAATTCGACGAGGTTTAACGGGATAATGCTTAATTAGAGGCGGTTAAGTGACGATACTTTTCCATCAATTGTGCTTTAGATTCCACTCTGTCTGGGTCATGTGGAATGCAATCTATCGGACATACCTGTTGGCATTGCGGCTTATCATAGTGACCAACACATTCGGTACATAAATCTGGGTTAATTTCATAAATCTCTTCACCCTGATATATAGCCGTATTCGGACATGCTGGCTCACATACATCGCAATTAATGCACTCATCTGTAATCATCAAGGCCATAAGCTAAAGACTCACTTTTAATTTTTACTGTTTTGTTTTTAAACTATCGTGCTTTAAAACTATTGCAAATTCACGCTCGTAATTTTTTCTTGATTGCATCTTCTACTGATTTAGACACGAACTGATTGACTGAACCACCTAGTTTAGCCACCTCACGTACTAAGCTTGATGAAACAAACATATATTCTTCTGAAGGTGTAAGAAACAAAGTTTCTAGTTTAGGGTAGAGCTTACGGTTCATACCCGCGAGCTGGAACTCGTATTCAAAATCTGATGCTGCGCGCAAGCCACGTATCACTACTTGCGCAGATTGCTCCTGCACAAACTGCATCAATAATCCGCTAAAACCAACGACTTTCACATTATCGTAAGAGGCAAACAAATCACGCGCCAAGGCGACGCGCTCTTCTAAATTAAACAGGGTGTTTTTATTGGTACTGCCTGCCACAGCCACCACCACCTCATCAAACAGATAAGCAGCACGACGGACAAGGTCTTCATGTCCGAGCGTAATCGGGTCAAAAGTACCTGGATAAACAGCAATGCGTTTTTTAGTTTGTGTCATGGCGCAATTTTATCAGATGATAAAAAACATTACCTGCTTTACTCTGTTTCAACACTTGCCAGATTTCGCTATCAGCCACGGCATATTCGGCCTCTACATACACCACGCCTTGTGGACTTAAGTGCTTGGGTAGTTGCGCTAGCACTTTTTCTAGCCAGCCCTGGTGGTAAGGCGGATCTAAGAAAATCACATCAAACAACTGCTGATTTTTATCTAAAAAACCCAATGCATCTATATTTAATACCTGTGCCGCATCGGCTTTCAGCGTGGATTTATTGTCTAATATGGCTTTGTAAACAGGCATGGCTTTCTCTACCATTACCACAGATTTGGCATGGCGTGACAATGCTTCAAACCCCATCACACCTGTCCCTGCGAACAAATCCAAGCATACTTGCCCTGTAAGATCTTGCCCCAGCCAATTAAACACAGTCTGCCGCACACGCTCTGGAGTAGGACGTAAGCCTTGCGCATCAGGGAACTTAAGCAAACGGCTACGCCATTCACCCGCATTAATGCGGACAGTATTTGATTTTTTTTCAGCCATATTCGATGCGGTGGTACTCATTGCAATAAAACCGCATTCTACTACCAATTATTCTTAATACACGCCTCGTGGGCACTTCCGAAAACTTAACGAAATGCTAACATGCAAATGGTGGTTAGATATTCACGTCAACTCGCAACTATGTGAACACTATTCCGCTTTTGGATCACCAACAATCACAGTGACAAAATGGTCATGCTTAAGACGACGATTAAATGCATCCTTGATTTGCGCGGCCGTTACATTTTCTACTTTTTTGTTATATTCATCTAAGTAGCTAAGTGGCAACTTGTAGAATCCAATCACATTCAAGTAATCTAGAATTTTCTTATTACTATCAATTCGCATCGGGAAACCACCAATAATATTGGATTTAGCCGCTTTTAACTCTGCCTCGGTAACACCATTGTTAAGAAACTTTTCCAACGTTTCATGCACCAGAGCCAGTGCTGCCTCTGCCTGATCTTTTTTAGTTTGTAAACCGATTTGAAATGGACCAGCCTCAGCCATCGGCATAAAGTAGCTATACACGCTATACACTAGACCGCGTTTTTCACGCACCTCTTCTGTTAAGCGAGAAACAAAACCACCACCACCTAAAATATAGTTACCGACATAAAGTGGAAACAAATCTGGATCGTTACGCTTAATCCCAGTATGTCCCAATAAGATATGAGACTGAGAAGCTGGGTGTGCAATCCGTTGCTCTTTCGCTTGGTTTGTCGCTGGAACGGAGGCAATCGGCGCTGGTGCGGGTGTCGTTGGTAAGCCAACACTGACAAGCTCTGCCACCTGCTGCGCTTGCTCACGCGTCAAATCACCAATAATCGCAATCACAGCACCTTTTGCACTGTAAAACTGCTGATAAAAGGCTTGCAGATCCTCTTTCTTGATTTTAGCAACAGTATCGATTTCGCCGCTTTCATCCAAACTGTATGGGTGTTTTCCATACAGCGCTGACATAAAGGCTTTATTAGAGATGCTTTCAGGTTGTGTTGCAGACTCTTCCAAACCGGAAATAATCCGTGCTTTTTCTCGCGCTAGCACCGACTCTGGGAAATCAGGCTTTTGTAAAATATTCGCAAACAAACCGAGTGCCTGTAGCCGCTCACGTTCACTACTTAATGTGCGTAGAGATAACGCTGCACGATCTGTATCAAAGCTGCCACCTAATACAGCACCGATATCTGCAAACTTATTGGCAATCACTTCGTCAGTCATGCCAGCAGCACCTAGTGTCATCAAGTAACGGGTAATGCTAGCGAGGCCAGATTTATCCGCTGTATCACGTGCGCTACCAGCAGGAAAATTCACACTGATATCTAAAATAGGCAAGTCATGGTTTTCTACAAAATAGACCTCCGAACCCACAGAGGTCTGCCATTGTTGGATATTCACGGCAGCATGCGCACTGGTCACACTCAACATCACATTGGCACTTATTAGAAAAACACCTGATGTGAATATTCTTTTTATAAATTGCAAACTCATTATTTTTACCTTAAGCATCTAAAATGACCTGATTAATTTTTAGTCAATCTTTTTAAATAAATCTATAGCATCATGGTTAGTGGACGTGCGGTTTACCCTGTGGTTTTGCATTGGGATCAATCGGCTGCGGGTCTAACGTCGCAATCGTCATATTATCTGGTTGCAGGTATTTTTTTGCCACGGCTTGCACTTGCTCAGCAGTGACAGCACGTAATTTATTTGGATAATCTTCAATGATTTTCCATGAGAACCCTATCGTTTCTATCGTACCAAGCTGCATACCTTGATAAAACATAGAGTCACGCTGATAAACATCTGCAGCAATGACACCCGCCTTGACCCGATCTAATTCCTCTTGTGAGATACCGTTCTTTTTGATTTTTTCAATTTCTTGCAATAGCGCCTTCTCGAGCTCCACAACGGTTCTGCCTTCACTTGGTGTACCATCTAACGAAAATAAGCTTTGACGCCCACGTGCCAGCAAATCATAGCCAGCATCTGCATCAATCGCTAGCTGAGAGTCTCTCACCAGACTTTGATTTAAACGTGCGGCAGGATTACCACTCAACACGCCCGCCAGCACTTCTAACGCATACGGCTCCCAATCTGACTCTGGATTAACGACTGGTGGCACATGGAAACCCATCAACAAGTAGGGTAACTTCGCAGGCGCTTTGACTAACACGCGTCGTTCACCCAGTTGCGCAGGTTCTACCTGTGGCTTGCGTGATGGCAACAATTTTGGCTTCAGCTTGCCAAAATGCTGTTTCGCTAATTGATATACTTCATCAGCTTTTACATCCCCCACCACGACCAATGTTGCGTTGTTAGGTGCATACCAAGTGTTATACCACTCACGCGCATCCTCTACCGTCATGTTTTCTAAATCATTCATAAAGCCAATCACAGGACGTGAATATGGGTGAGCTCTATAGACGACACCCTGGAATGCTTCATTCACTTTAGACTGCGGCTTGTCGTCGGTGCGCCAGCGACGCTCCTCCATCACCACTTTAATTTCTTTTGCAAACTCTGCTTCACTTAGTTGCAAATTTGCCATGCGGTCAGCCTCTAACTTAAACGAAAGTGGCAAATGTGACTTTTCAAGCTGTTGAAAATAGCAGGTGTAGTCTGTACTAGTAAACGCGTTTTCCTTGCCACCTGCAGCCGCAATTAATCTTGAAAACTGGCCAGCGGGCACAGTTTTCGTGCCCTTAAACATCATGTGTTCAAGCACATGGGCTACACCAGTCTTGCCGTTCACCTCATCTAAACTGCCCGCCCGATACCAAACTTGCGATACAACAACAGGCGCACGGTGATCTTCTTGCACAATCACTTTTAGGCCATTATCCAACTTGAATTCTTTAATAGACGGATTAGCAAAAGCAGCAACAGGCATTGCCAGTAACAGCATTAAGAATATTTTTGTTCGCACAGGACTAAACTCCAGTTATTTTTATTCAGTATGGTTAAACAAACGCCATGTCTGGCAACAATCCCGACAGCGCATTCAATTAGCCTCTGTGACAAGGATACCATTGAGTTAGTTCAGCCTAACACCCATCACATAAAATCAATCATGATTAAGGAAACTCCACATATAAAAACCGACGATATTGCACTGATATAAAATAAAAATTCATTCACACGCCTTCAATCTACTGGTTTTTATGTGGCTAAATTAAGATAAAATAGAAATACTAAAGTGAGTTAAAAATTTATGTTCGATTTTTTCAAAAAAGATAAACCAGCCAACACACCGGAAGTGCAAACTAACGAAGCTGAAAAAAGCCTTAGCTGGGCTACGCGCTTAAAACAGGGGTTAGCAAAAACCAGAAATCAGTTGGGTAATCAGCTTGCTGGTATTTTTGGCGGCGGTAAAATCGATGCCGATGTTTACGAAGAGCTAGAAACTATCTTACTAACATCGGATGTTGGCATCAATGCCACACAGCACTTATTAGATGACATTAAAAGCCGCGTCAAACGTCAAAGCTTGGATGATACGTTACAACTCAAAGCCGCATTAAAAGATGCACTCTCTGATTTACTGTCACCCCTAGAGCAGCCGTTATCCACCAGCAATCATCAACCGTTTATTATCATGTTAGTGGGCGTCAACGGTGCAGGCAAAACCACCACAATTGGCAAGTTAGCCAAACAGTTTCAATCAGAAGGTAAGAGCGTACTGATTGCCGCAGGCGATACATTCAGAGCGGCAGCGCGTGAGCAACTGCAGGTATGGGGTGAGCGTAACAATGTACACGTAGTAGCGCAAACCAGTGGTGACCCAGCTGCAGTGATGTTTGATGCGATTAACTCAGCACGTGCCAAGCATATTGATATCGTATTAGCAGACACCGCCGGGCGCCTGCCTACGCAGATGCACCTGATGGATGAAATTGCAAAAGTTAAGCGTGTAATGGATAAAGCGCTACCAGGCGCGCCACATGAAGTGTTACTAGTACTTGATGCAAATACTGGTCAAAATGCCGTGTCTCAAGTCAAGATTTTTGATGACGCACTCGGCGTTACCGGCTTAGTACTGAGTAAACTGGATGGCACCGCCAAAGGTGGCGTAATTGCAGCAATTGCACAGGCAAGGCCTATCCCCATCCGCTATATTGGCATCGGAGAAGCGATAGATGACCTCAGGCCATTTAACGCGCATGAATTCATTGATGCGATGATTGAGTGATAAAAACAATTTTCAAAACGTGCCCTGATTAAGACTAAAATACCTGCATGATTCAATTTGACAAAGTCACCAAGCGCTACCCGGGTAGCGACGAAATACTCAAAAACATTAGTTTTAATATTGATGCTGGCGAGTTTGTGTTTCTTACCGGTCACTCTGGCGCAGGTAAAAGCACCTTATTAAAACTCATTGCAGCCACCGAGCGCCCGACCAGCGGCACAGTGCTGATTGCGAATCAGAATGTTAGCCAATTAAAACCTTCTGCCATCCCATTTTTACGTCGCCGCTTTGGTTTGATTTTTCAAGACCACAAGCTGCTGTATGACAGAAACTGTTTTGAAAATGTGATTTTACCTTTGCATATCAATGGCGTATCTGGACAAGAGGCTGCTAAACGTGTGCGCGCAGCACTAGATAAAGTCGGATTACTGAATAAAGAAAAAGCCATGCCCATCACACTGTCTGGTGGCGAACAACAACGCCTAGCAATTGCACGCGCAGTAGTGAGCCGTCCATCAATTCTGCTTGCGGATGAGCCAACTGGCAATCTGGATGCTAGCTATGCTGCGGACATTATGGCGATTTTTTATGCATTTAATCAGGTAGGGGTCACGGTCATCATGTCTACGCACGACGCACTAGGCATGAGCGCAAGACAAAACAGAGTCCTACATATTAACCAAGGCACATTAACTGATCACTTGCATGCGTCACAGACTGACCAAGCACAATCTTTCTCAGAGCGCGTTTCATCATGAGTAGCTGGCTAAACCAACACCTACAAACCCTGAAGCTCGTGCTGAATCGCATGCGCAACAACCTATTTTCA
>CAZZDN010000088.1:0-7577 GCA_964652655.1 uncultured Methylotenera sp. | reverse complement strand
CATTCTTCGTAGTCATTTATCTTCTCTTTTGGAGTTGTTTAATGGAAAGGTTTTTGGTAGGCAAGATTATAGAACTTTTTCATCGAAAAATTGCTGAAATTTGACCTAAATCAGACAATTATTTTTTGATGCATGGCAAAATCCGCTACAAATGGTTAAACAACTCAGGATTGGCGAATCAATGCCGTGCCCAACCAAAGGATAGTGCGCTTTTTAACAGAGAATAAAAGCTTTAACTAGGGGGCTGAATCCGAGGTGCTAGTAATCCGAGGTGCCAGTAGAAGTTACGAGATGCTAGTGGAGTATAGAAAAGCTGAAGCCGCGCGATATAACCAAGCGATGGGCAACGCTTTTAATTGTTAGTAATCGCTGCTCCTGCCAGTTGAATAACCCGCTGGCACATCGTTTTGCCATGTACCGCAATCTGCACAACTATGATCGTGCATGCTTGGGCTAAACACTAAATGCGGGCTTTGGCATAACCGACAATGCGGGACATGCTCTTGCGCAAGTTTGTGGTGCGCACGATGATGCACCGTTGCAACTTTGTTGCTACCTAATCCGTATTTGTTATCCATAACAGACTCCAGATTAATGTTGAGCTGGATTTAGGAATAACTTACGCCTTTTTTATACAATCGGCAAGCATTTAATCAATGAGAATCATTCCCCATCAAGAATGAAAGCAACTAGAGACCAAGCCCAACTCTGCTCAGTTAGACCAGTCCTTGCGTCCAGCTAGGGTCTTGCTGGTAACCCCTCACCCAATTTAGCACAGCATCCGCGTGCATTGGTCGAGCGACACCATAACCTTGAACAACGGAGCAACCCATACGTAATAGCCAGACACCTTGCTCAGAGGTTTCTACCCCTTCTGCAACTACTCTACGCTTAAAGTCTCGACTCAAACTGATGACACCAGCCACCACAGCCAAATCATCCACATCTTGCAACATATCGCGCACAAAGGACTGGTCAATTTTAATCGTTTCGACTGGTAAACGACGCAAGTACGTGAGGGATGAATAGCCCACGCCAAAATCATCAAGTGCAAAGCTAACACCTAAATGCTTACAGCTATGAATCGTATTTGCAACACCAGATACGTCTTCAATCGCAGCAGTTTCGGTAATTTCCAGTTCAAGCTTATTGGGTGATACTTCAGGAAACTCTTCTAATAAATTAATCAATCGCTCGGTAAAGTTATGTTGCACGATATGTCTTGCAGCAATATTGACACTCACTTGGAAGTCCAAACCTGCATCCTGCCAAATTTTAATTTGTCGCAGAGCCTCACGAATTACCCATTCACCCAACGGAATCGAGAAATCCGTGTCTTCAATAATCGGCAAGAAAGTCGCTGGTGAGCGCAGACCCAGCTCTGGATGCTCCCAACGGATGAGGGCTTCCATACCAACGACTTTACCTTGGCGCAAATCGACTTTAGGTTGGTAATACAAGCGGAACTCATGATTGGGCAACGCAGCCTCAACACGCTCTCTGTCTTGGCGTAAACCTCTAAATTGGCGGTCATGATGCGAGTCAAACTGCTGCACACGACTACCGCCATTCAGTTTTGCTTGGTACATTGCATGATCGGCATGCCTGAGTAACGTATCTGGCTCACTGCCGTCATCTGGGAAAATGGTATAACCGATACTAGAGGAAACCTCTACGGTTTTGTCGCCGATAATATATGGCGTTTTGATCACACTAAGCAAGCGCTCCAATGTTTGCGTACATTCATCTATGCTTTGCAAACCGCAAAGTAAGACGGCAAACTCGTCTCCACCTAGCCGGGCAACTGTATCACTGTCGCGCAGGCATGCACTCATGCGCACCGCTAGCTGTACTAATAAATAATCACCCGCTTCATGACCTAGGTTGTCATTCACTGGTTTAAAACCATCTAGATCTAAATAGCATACAGCTAGCAACTCGCCAGAGCGGTCAGCTCTTGCCATGGCTTGCTGTAAGCGATCAGAGAGCAAAGCGCGATTAGGCAATTGGGTGAGCGGATCATGATACGCCATACGCTCTAGATTTTGCTGTTGCTCTTTCGCCTGTGAAATATCAGAAAATAAGCCAACAAAGTTTTTAACTTGATTAGCTTCATCACGCACGCAGAATATATCGAGCCATGCCGCGTAAACATCGCCGTTCATGCGACGATTCCATGTTTCACCACGCCACTCGCTGTTATTTTCCGCTTGCAACCAGAGCAAATCGAGTAGCGTTTGATCATATGTCACAAAGCCTAAGGCTTGAGGAATACTTCCTAGCGCTTCCTCTCTTGAATAGCCAGTAATTTGTGTAAAAGCATAGTTAACCTCTATGAGCTTGGCATTTGCATCCGTAATAAAAATACCATCATGCGCATGTTCAAACACGCTGGCGGATAGTCGCATACGTTCGGCATTATGTTGCAAGGTATCAATTGATTCACGCAGTTTTTGCCGCATTTCCAGCACATTTGCCATTAATGTGTCTGGCTTAGCATTTAAATCATCCTGCGCCAAATCCCCTGCGGCAATGCGTTTAACGACATCAATCGCTAATGCAGGGTCGCCACCGATCGGATTCAAAATCAATCGCCTTAATTGCCACAAGATAATCGCAATCAACAAAGTACCAAGCAAAATACCTGCAAACACCACAAACCAAGCATTAGCCAAACTCACCGCACGCGCCTCATTGAGAGGATAAGCAATGATGACCTTGAAGCCCCATTTCGAGACGCTTTCTGTCACAAACTCCCAATTATCTGGTCTAGTCTGTAGCAATTTTTCTGCTTTATCTTTTGCAATGTGCGATGAAATAAAACGAATATTATTGAATTCATCTAAGATGACAGCAAAGCCCGTGGTGAGCTGACGCATGTTTTCTACGGTATCACGAAGTATCTTGATATTGACTTTGTAACCGAAATAGTAAGCACCAATGACCCGACCATTATCGTCAAATATTGGATCATATCGGGTGATATAGGGTTGCCCAAGGATATCAACGACGCCATGGTATTCTTTCCCAGCCAGTAAGGCCTGAATGACTTTACCATTTGGATTAAGTAGCGTACCAACAGCACGGCTAGCGTTATCTTTCTGAACGTTGGTAGCGATACGTACAAAACTATCTCCAGCGCGAACAAACATAGTTGCCGTACCGCCAAACAACTCGCTCACCCCATCCACCAGATTAAAATTTCCGGTAATTTCAGTACTACCCATTTTAAGATTAGGTAAAGTCTTTGCCTCTAGTTGAACAGTGCCATCAATATGTACTTTTCCTAGGGCTAGGCTACGCTGTTTTAACAACAATATGGCGGAGTTTACTTGCTCACTGACCAGCTCTTCTGTGACATCTAACAGGCGCACTAAAGTACGTGCTTGTTCTCTAGCGCCAGCGTGAATGCTATCTAAATGCTGTGAGGCTTGCTGTCCTGTCAGTAAAAAAGGTGCGACTGCTAGTAACAGCAGTACAGGCAACAGAAAACGCCAAATTATAGATATCTTTTTTTGCATAAGGAAACAACAAGGCTACAGTGAAATTATCCTATCATAGTTTAATCAGGATTCTGGCGAAGCAGCAGTGCAATTAACAACAAATTACATATTGTGATGTGATATTAATTAAAAATGAATGATGTCAGTCTGGTCATTTAGGTTAATTCAATCAATTATTTTTTAATTGAGGCTTGCAATTCAGGTAGGCTATTTTTTCACCGTCATTCAGTGTTGTAGCATCTCCATTGATTACCAGCGCAATGACACCACTTGCATAGCGACGACTATCGTCGCTGGATTTCGGTAAATTGACTTCATGGTCAGGATAAATTAACCACGCATCATTACCGTTATTGAGCATGCGCACGTAAAAACTTTTATTGCCGTCGCAAATATATTGTGTGGCGTCCTTAGGATGCTGAGATGTCTCGCCCTCATCTCCACCAAACGGGTTGGTTAAACGAATAGAACTACATGCGGGAATAGTTGACGCTAATAAAGCGACCAAAACAAACTGTTGTAAGTTAATCATCATATTTCTAACCCAAATTGTACATGTTCATGCTTGTGGGAAAAGGTTGTACAGAAAACTGCTTCAATAAAATCAAGCAATCCGTAATATACAACAAATCATCGATATCCCGCGCGACTTAATCTATCTAACACCGCCAGCCAAGCAGGCGAAGCTGGTGGTAACTCCACTAACAGTCGATCAACTTTCAATGCATCTAACTGATGTAAGCTACTATATAAGAGCTCTGCAACTTTTTCTGGCGAGTGAGGTAGGCTGATAGATTCGCAAGTTGGCATTTCACCTTCACCAATCAGCATTGCCGCACAAGATAGCCCCGCCGCCTGCAATGCCTCACTTTCTTGGATTAATGCCAAGCGGTTTTTAAACAATAATAACGGCGTGCGTGGCGAATAATGCAAAGCGTGTTGACCAGGCACTTTAGGCACAGCCTGCTCAACTTCTTCACCTACACTAGAAACCTGATGATCAGCGTTGGCAACTGCTGCAATCGCCTCTTGGCTAATCATACCAGGTCGTAACAACTGCCACTGTCCATTGGCAGATACGCTGACAATCGTCGATTCTATCCCTACCTGACAAGCGCCACCATCTAATACAGGGATCGCTTCACCTAAGCCCGCTTCAACATGAGCCGCTGTGGTCGGGCTTAACTGTGTAAATAAATTGGCTGACGGTGCGGCAACACTTAAACCACCCTGCTGAAGCAATGCAAGCGCAACTGGATGGTTAGGTACACGTAACGCCACCGTAGGCTCATCGCCACGCACTACACGTGACACATGAGGTTGTGCAGGTAGCACTAGAGTCAGTGGCCCGGGCCAAAAAGCCTTTGCTAGCTTAACCGCGGTGTCGGGAAAAATTGTGACCCAGTCTGCTACTTGACGCATATCTCCTATATGCACAATCAAAGGGTGATCTGCCGGACGTTGTTTAATTGCGAATATTTTTTTTAGTGCGCTGTCATTGGTTGCATCTGCAGCCAAGCCATAGACAGTTTCGGTAGGAATCGCAACGACACCACCGCTTTTAAGCTCGGCTACCGCTTGTTCTAAACTAACACGCATAATATTTCACATAACATTCCATAAGGTATAAATAACATTTTACTACTTTACTTACCGCAACACTTAAATTAGCCGCAACACTTAAATTAGAACATTTCAGCTTTATTGCCCAATGCGATAAAATGGTTTTTTTAAAAGGAACACACATGACTCAAATCATCGTTGAAAACAACCCAAGCCAACAACGTTTAGAAGCGTTAAATGTAAGTAAGTGGCCTACTTGGGAGAAAGAAGTTTCTGTTTTCCCTTGGACGTTTCCCGAACAGGAAATTGCCTACATCCTTGAGGGCGAATGCGTCATTACTCCGACCGGTGGCACACCAGTTACTTTTGGCAAAGGCGATTTAGTGACTTTTCCAGCTGGGATGACTGCAAGCTGGGAAGTGAAAAAACCTCTGCACAAACACTATCAATTAGATGGCTCTAAACTTTGCCAAATCTATCGTCGCATTAAACTTGCATTAAAACTATAAGGTTTGACTGACTACCCAGCTTTACGAAAAGTAAGATTGATTCGAACCGCACCTAAAGCTGGGTGCATACTTGTCTTGAGTGGCCGCACACCGTGATAGTGTAAACGCGCTTCTCCCCCAAAAACCACGACATCTCCATGATAAAGCGGAATATTCGATGCTTTATCGCTACGCTTTAAGCCACCAAACTGAAAAGTTGCTGTCACGCCCAAAGAAACCGATACAATTGGTTGCGTGAAATCACGCTCATCTTTATCTTGATGCAAACCCATACGCGCCCCAACTTGGTAGCGATTAATTAAACAAGCATCTGGAACAAAGTCAGAATACCCTGCAGCGGATGCAGCTGCACTGGATAATGCCAAGAAACTATCGGGCATCCTTGGCCAGCGGTTTTGTGTCTGCGGGTCAAACGCATCATAGCGATAGCCTTGACGATCGGTGACCCAACCTAACCGACCGCAATTAGTCATCGCAACCGACATTTTCAGTCCGCTTGGGGTGATCATATGCCGGAACGGCGCTTGGGTAATCACGCGATCTAAATCCAACAGCAAAGTTGGCGCATATGGCAATGCAAACCCTTTTAACAAGCTCAGCCCATTTAGTGGGGTTTCGACTGAAGTTAAATTGGCAAATAAGTCCAAGTGATGATTACTCCGTACATAGGCTAAAAACTTGGAGGCAGTTTAAGATTAAATCAGGCATGACGAGTCTTGGGCTACGCGGCATCCTTCTCTTTCGTAATAATTATTGGGTCAGTGTAGAATTAAACTTCATCTTTTAACTACTTTCAGACCTTGCGGTCTCCCTCTTTTTCCTACTTTCTGTCTTTTATTCATTTAATTCTACACTGACCCTGATTATTCGCTTGAAAGGATATTGCTCCTTGATTAAAGACTCATCGGCAGAATCGCCGAGTTGTTGTTAACTCACGGCGCCAGCATTTCAATCGGTGTGTTTTGTGATTCATCTACTGTTAAAAAGTCAGGTTCTGTAATGCCTGCTGGGGCAGTAATTTTGATAGAGGAGAGAGCTTGTGCGATAAATGCAGAAGATTGTTTCACCCATTCTGGGCGCTCTTTATCTTTAGGGTAGCGACTGAGTGTGTAGGGATAACGCACGATTAACCGGATATAACTGTTTTCCGACATGCCGGTGTAATAGGTGTCTACAGTCTCTTCAGGTAAATCGACGATGGCTGCTTTTTCGTAATGTTCTCGTGCCCATTGACGGCCATTGATGACCACTACATCTCGTGGGATATCCATTTTACCTAAACGATTACCTTGGGCATCGTATATATAATTAAACCCTTTGGTCTTTCTCACCGAACTTTCCAAGGTGCGATAGTCTGCCCACATCCATGCTTTGTCTGAAGTACGGTCTATTTTTGATTCCCACTCTTCAGCCAGATAAAGGCTAGCACCAATCCCAATTTCCCCATATGTATTCACAAATGGCCATATGCCAGTCTCAGACTTGCGTCTAAAGCCAATCAAGCCAACAGTCTTTTCTCTTCTATAATTTGTTCCAAACACTTGCTCTCGATAATATTGGGTATTAATGTCTTCCCGATTGTAAGTCGCGGCAGTTCTTCCTTGCGGGATAGTCATGCTGAAGCTACGATCGTCTATCCGAATGGTGTAGTTGCCAGGGGGTACCGGGTAGTCCTGATCCAGGCGTTCTTGTGGATCCCTGAAGTGTTTGTATGTTTCCAAGTCTACAGCAAACAGCAGCTTGGGTATGAGTAACGACACAATAATGATTGCTACTGTGGTTGAATAATATTTCATGGGGCACCTTCTTCTTTATATGGTCCGCTGTAACGTGTTGGTTCTACGATATAACCAAGTGGCAAGGTATGTGGGCTGATCGCGAGGCAATAGGGGACAGACCTCATTTACTCTTATTGAATTTGGCAGCTAGATTTATCCGCATACTCTTTTAACCATTCCAGATATTTTGTGTAATCTTTATGCAATCATAAATAGTGGTCTGT
>CAZZDN010000087.1:0-7610 GCA_964652655.1 uncultured Methylotenera sp. | reverse complement strand
GGCTACCCAGTCGCCAGATTTTCCACCATGCTTTTCAAGTAATTTAATGCCAGAGATCGTCATGCCTCTATCAACGGCTTTGCACATATCGTAAACAGTGAGTAAGCATGTACTCACTGCGGTGAGTGCTTCCATTTCTACCCCGGTTTTCCCATAAGTTTCTGTCGTCACCGAGCAACTGATGCTCGATAACTGTTCGTTAATTTCAAAGCTGACAGCAATACGGGTAAGGAATATAGGATGGCAGAGCGGAATCAGGTCAGATGTTTTTTTTGCGGCCTGAATCGCGGCGATTCTTGCAATCCCGAGTACATCTCCTTTTTTGCTGTTGCCTGTTTGAATCAGTGCAAGGGTTGCCGGCAACATACTAATTTGTCCGGTTGCGATCGCGATGCGGTGTGTTTCAGCTTTCTCGCCAATATCAACCATGTGGGCCTGACCATGTTGGTCAAAATGGGTAAGTGGATTTGTCATATTGTCAGCCTTGGTAGCAAAGCGATTGCTATCAGAAATTGGTGTATTTGATGCGATATAATTTAGGCCGCATGATGAAACATTCGACCACTAACGCTATCATAGTAATAATGAAATTAAATTTATCCAGCATTATATTATTAGTTGCTTCAATTATTGTCACCTCTTTGGCAAGTGGAAGTCCAGCCGTTGCAAATGAGTTGCCTGATTTGGGTGATGTTTCTGCAACGGTGATGTCGCCGTTGCAAGAGCAGGAAATCGCGGAGCAGATTATGCGCCAAGTGGCTGTGAGCGATGATGTACTAAGTGATGCAGAAGTCTCTGATTACTTGCAAAGTTTAGGTGCGCGATTAGTTGCTAATGGCCCAGATAAAAGACAGCAATTTAACTTTTTTGTGGTGCAAGACCCTTCTATTAACGCATTTGCGATGCCTGGTGGCGTGATTGGTGTGCATACTGGTTTGATTCTGGCCTCTAATAACGAATCAGAGCTTGCGAGTGTGCTCGGGCATGAGATTGGTCACGTGACACAACGACACTTGGCGCGAATGCTAGCTTCGCAGAAGTACGACACTTTTAAAAACCTTGCCGGAATTGCGTTGGCTTTATTGGTGGCAAGGTCAAACCCACAACTAGCGACTGGTGCTATGACGACAGCCTCTGCAATTGGCGTACAAAATCAGTTAGATTACACACGTGATTACGAGCGTGAGGCTGACCGTATCGGTTTGCAAATATTAAATGCAGGTGGGTTTGATGTGCGGGCGATGCCGCAGTTCTTTAAGACTTTACAGCGTGGCTCACGCTTCACAGAAGGCGGTGCGCCTAGTTTTTTAAGAACCCACCCGTTAACTAGCGAACGTATTGCCGATGTGACTAATCGTGTTGAGCAAATGCCATACAAGCAAGTGGCTGATGGTCTTGAGTTTCAGTTTGTAAAAGCTAAGTTACGCGCAATGTTAGGAGCTACTCAGACAGCGATTGATTTGTTTCAGGAAAACATTAGCGAGCAACGATACGCTAACGCGGCCGCAGAGCATTATGGTTTAGCGGTTGCACTGGTGCGAAAAGGTGCGTGGCTAGAGGCTGAAAAAGAGTTAGATTGGCTCAAGCGTAATGCCTCTCCGCACCCGATGATAGAGAACTTATCCGCTCGATTAGAAGTGGCTAGAAATAAACCGATTGCCGCAGCAGAAAAATATGCGTCAGGGCTAAAAACTTTTCCAGATAATCGTGCGTTGATTTATGGGTATGCGGAACATTTTCTTGCAACTAGGCAAGCTGAACAAGCGATTCAATTAGTCAAAGCTAAACAAATTTTATATACGAATGATGCGTATATGTATGACTTGCTGGCGAAGGCATACACGATGCAAAATAAAAAACTGCTTAGCCATCAGGCGCAAAGTGAGGCCTATTACAGAAGATATGATCTCGCGCGTGCAATTGAGCAGATGGATTTGGCAGCGAAGGCGAATGATGGCGATTTTTATCAGCAATCTATTGTAGAGGCTCGTTTAAAGCAACTAAGGCAGATGATGGGTGATGATAAAAAACCTAAATCTTAGGAGAGTGGCGATATGCAACGTAGAAGCTTTTTGTTAGGCATGTTCACGATGATTGCGTTGGCGCCAATCAAAGTTTTAGCTGCATTATGGAATCGACCCGCATTTGAGGCTGTGAATATCAATGATGCAAAACGGCATTTAACGATAGCGGAAGAAATACCATCGACAGACATTGTCATTATTGCGCCAGATCGTGCAGAAAATGGTGCAGTAGTGCAGGTTGAGGTGAAAAGCAATATTGCGAATACCGAAGCGATAGCGATTTTTGTCGAGCATAACCCCACCCCATTGATTGCTAATTTTATGTTTAGTCATGGCGCTGAGCCCTATGTGGTGACGCGGATCAAAATGGCTGAGACTTCTGAGCTAAAAGTGGTGGTGAAAGCAGGCAATCAATACTTTAAGCATGCTAAAAACATTACGGTCTTAGAGAATGGCTGTGGTTAGCATGCTCAACCCGGTGATTACAATCAGTGTGTATGGCGTTGCCAGGTAAAAGGAGGTCAGCGTGGATAACAACATGAAAATGCGTGCCCAGCTAAAAGGTGACTACACAGAAGTGAAAGTGCTGATGAGTCACCCAATGGAGACCGGCCGCAGAAAAAACGATCTAGACCAGCTAGTGCCTGCACATTTTGTGCAGCTATTGACTGCTACGCTCAATGGTAAGCAGGTGTTAGAGGCGCAATGGGGCACCGGTATCGCCAAGAACCCATACCTAACTTTTAGATTGAAGGGCGCCAAGCTGGGGGATGTTGTGGAAGTCACTTGGCACGACAACTTAGGTGAAACGGCCACGCAAAGTATAGCCATTACTTCAGCTTGAGGTAGCAATGCTGCCCAATTCAGATTAGGATATAAAGTATTGCCACGTTTAATGGGGTTTATCCAAATTGCTTATTGAATTGCTATATTGATAAATATTATTTATCAATATCATTAAAATGATATATTGGATTTATTTTATTAAGTCTCTATAATTCAATCCTGAGTTTAGTTCTTTCAACCAATTTTTTAATCAATAGATAGGAAAAACGATGTCATTAATCAATACACAAGTTCAACCATTTAAAGCGCAGGCTTTTCATAACGGTAAATTCATTGAATTGACAGAAGCTAGCCTAAAAGGCAAATGGTCTGTAGTGATTTTCATGCCAGCTGCATTTACTTTTAACTGCCCAACAGAAGTAGAAGATGCTGCGGATAACTACCCAGAGTTCCAAAAAGCAGGTGCTGAAGTTTACATCGTGACCACTGATACACATTTCTCACACAAAGTATGGCACGAAACATCACCAGCTGTTGGTAAAGCACAATTCCCATTAGTGGGTGACCCTACACACCAATTAACACGTGCATTTGACGTGCATATTGACGAAGAAGGTCTAGCACTACGTGGTACTTTCGTGATCAATCCAGAAGGCGTGATTAAAACTGTTGAAGTACACAGCAACGAAATCGCACGTGATGTTAAAGAAACACTACGTAAATTGAAAGCTGCACAATTCACAGCAGCTAACCCAGGCCAAGTTTGCCCAGCTAAATGGCAAGAAGGTGCTAAGACATTAACACCATCATTAGACCTAGTAGGTAAGATCTAATTATTGTTTTTGGCATAGCAGTACTGCGCTAACGAGCAAACATCTCTTAGCGCAGCGAAATACCTAGGGCATTATTCAAAAGATAATGCCTTTATTTTAAGTAGTATTGGTTGTGGTACGTCACACCAAATAAAAGAATTTAAAGAAGAGAGCAATCATGGCATTAGAAACCGGTATTAAAACCCAATTGCAAACCTATTTACAGATGTTGCGTGAGCCTATCGTATTGGCGGCATCCTTAGATGAAACGCCAGCTGCACAAGAAATGCGTGAGTTGTTGGAAGAAATCGCCAGCATGTCAGACAAAATCACGCTGACGATGGAAGACGATGCACGTAAACCATCATTCGCTGTAAAACGCGGTGCAGGTCATACCGAAGCAAATAAATCAGTAGGCGTGCGTTTTGCTGGTATTCCTATGGGCCATGAATTTACCTCTCTAGTATTGGCCTTATTACATACGGGTGGCCATCCGATGAAGCTTGAGCCTGAAAAAATTGCGCAAATCGCGGCGATTGAGGGTAGCTTCCACTTTGAGACTTATATTTCGCTTAGCTGCCATAACTGCCCAGATGTAGTGCAAGCCATGAATATGATGGCGGTGATTAACCCCAACATTACCCATGTGATGATTGACGGTGCGCTCTATCAGGATGAAGTTAAAGCCAGAGAAATTATGTCAGTACCAACGGTTTACTTAAACGGTGAGGTATTTGGCGCAGGCCGTATGGAATTGGATGAAATTTTGCCAAAAATTGACCTTGGTGCGGTAGCACGTGAGGCAAAAAAACTAGACGCACAAGCCCCTTTTGATGTGTTGGTGGTAGGCGGTGGGCCTGCTGGAGCTTCTGCGGCTATTTATGCGGCACGTAAAGGGATACGCACTGGTATCGTTGCTGAGCGTTTTGGTGGACAGGTCATGGATACCTTGGGCATTGAAAACTTTATTTCTGTGAAAGAAACTGAAGGGCCAAAATTAGTGATGGCGCTGGAAGAGCATGTGAAAAGCTACGATGTGGAAATCATGAATTTACAGCGTGCCGTTTCATTAACAGAGCCTGGCAAGCACGGCAATAAAAACCAAGATTTAATTGAGTTGAAACTCGAGAGTGGTGCTACTTTAAGAAGTAAAGCTGTGATTGTTGCAACCGGCGCACGCTGGAGAGAGTTAAATGTGCCTGGTGAAAAAGAGTACCGCGGTAAAGGGGTGGCTTATTGCCCTCATTGTGATGGTCCTTTGTTCAAGGGTAAACCAGTAGCCGTGGTCGGTGGCGGTAACTCAGGTGTTGAGGCTGCAATCGACTTGGCTAACTTTGTAGGCCATGTGACTTTGCTACAGTTTGATACTGAACTAAAGGCTGATGCGGTGTTGCAGAAGAAGTTACGTTCGCTACCTAATGTGACTATTATCACCAGCGCCCAAACGACAGAAGTCACTGGAGATGGCCACAAGATGAATGGATTAACCTACACAGACCGCGTGACAGGTGAGTCTAAGCATTTGGCATTAGATGGTGTATTTGTACAGATTGGTTTAGTGCCGAATAGTGATTGGTTAAAAGGTACGTTAAACCTAAGCAAGTACGGTGAAGTGGAAGTGAATCATCATAATGCAACATCGCTACCAGGCGTGTTCGCAGCGGGTGATGTGACAACAACACCGTACAAGCAAATCATTATTGCCATGGGTGAAGGTGCAAAAGCCTCACTAGGTGCGTTTGATTACTTGATCAGGCAGTAAGGATAGACGCTTACCTAAAAGCATTACCTAGGTAAGTTCTAGCTGGCAATCTTGCTAGATTAGGGCGTTAGAATAAAAAAGGCGACTCATGTCGCCTTTTTTATTTTGATTTGCAAGTGCTAATGCCAAATATGCCGTAAGCTGGGCAAAAGTTAATCAGCCCCGTAGCAAGTGGCGCAATGCCAATCCAAGCCCAAACAGGACCATTTGCAAATAAAACCCAAGCAATTAAAACAAGCCCAACCACAATACGCATTATGCGGTCGATTCCACCAACGTTAGCTTTCATGATACAGCTCCTATCTCTTGAACAGTAACAACAAGTTCAGTAACGCGAGTGTACGCCCAATCTTCTATGCATGAAAGTAGATAGTTGATCCCTATTTAATACGCTTTCATGAGGCTCAGTGCTACCGCTTCTGCCACTTTAATACCATCTACGCCGGCTGAAAGAATACCACCTGCATAGCCAGCGCCTTCACCACAAGGATATAAGCCTTTGGTATTGATGCTTTCCAAGCTATCATCATCTCGTTTGATGCGGATTGGGCTAGAGGTGCGCGTTTCTACACCAGTCAACACGCCATCAGCTAAGTCAAAACCTTTGACCTGTTTGGCAAACTCAGGGATAGCCTCACGAATTGCAGTAATTGCAAACTCAGGTAACACCGACGCTAAATTGGTGAGGTGTACTCCTGGTTTGTAAGACGGGGTAACTTCGCCAAACTGGGTGGAGGGCCGATTTTGCAAGAAGTCACCAATCAATTGCCCTGGTGCATGATAGTTGCTTCCACCTGCGATAAAGGCCTGGCTTTCTAATTTTCGCTGTAATTCCATGCCAGCTAATGGGTGATCTGGATAATCTTGCTCGGGCGTGATACCTACGACAATACCAGCATTAGCATTGCGCTCATTGCGGCTATATTGACTCATCCCATTAGTCACAACGCGATTAGGCTCAGAGGTGGCGGCAACCACAGTTCCACCAGGGCACATACAGAAGCTGTAGACCGAACGCCCGTTTTTGGCGTGGTGTACTAATTTGTAATCAGCCGCGCCCAGCTTGGTGAGTAAGTCTTCACTATAGCTTTTGCCGTATCTGGCTTTGTCGATAATCGATTGTGGGTGCTCGATACGGAAGCCAATCGAGAATGGCTTCGCTTCAATGTAAATGCCACGGTTGTAGATCATTTCAAAGGTATCGCGTGCGCTGTGTCCTACTGCTAGCACTAAATGGTTAGTCGCTAGGCGCTCACCAGTTTGTAGCACCACGGCTTGCACTTGGTTGTTTTCAATCACGATGTCATCCACGCGGCTTTCAAAGCGGATTTCACCACCTAGCTCGGTGATGGTTTTACGCATTTCCTCTACCATTCCCACCAAGCGGAACGTGCCGATGTGCGGGTGGCTGACATACATGATTTCTTCCGGCGCGCCGGCTTTGACAAACTCTTGAATTACTTTGCGACCATAGTGTTTTGGGTCTTTAATCTGGCTATAAAGTTTGCCATCTGAGAACGTACCGGCACCGCCTTCGCCAAACTGTACATTGGATTCTGGGTTGAGCGTACTTTTGCGCCAAAGCCCCCATGTATCCTGTGTGCGCTTACGTACCTCTTTACCACGCTCTAATACAATCGGTTTGAAACCGGACTGCGCGAGAATCAGCGCAGCAAAGATGCCTGCAGGGCCAAAGCCAACAATGACAGGCCTAAGCTGAGGTGTAACTTCGGTGGTTGCTACAAATTTATAACTGGTGTCTGGCGCTGGTTTAACGTGCGCATCTTTACGAAACCTAGCAAGAATCTTCTCTTCGTTCTTGACCTCTACATCCAGGCTGTACACATACAAAATAGCGTGTGATTTACGCGCATCTACACCGCGTTTAAAAATCTCAAAATGAATTAAATCGCTTTCTGCAATTTCTAGACGCTTCAGTAATGCGGCTTTGATTTCGTCTGTTTGGTGGATTAAGGATTGTGCGTTCTCAATCGGGAGTTTGAGTTCAGTAATACGTAACATGTGTGGTCACTTTAATAAGGGGAGTGTTTATCTGCCAATTATGTGATTTTACAGTATGTTGGGCTTAGCGAAAAATGACACGCCTAGAGACAGAGCTTGCCTATGCCAATAGTGATTACTTAATCAACAATCATTACTGAATCATCATCAGTAGTGCGGCTAAAATTCCAGATTGTGCTGTAATAGCTTCTTGAGCATAGGCAC
>CAZZDN010000086.1:0-7664 GCA_964652655.1 uncultured Methylotenera sp. | reverse complement strand
TCACAGATTGACCTTGCTGCATCAATCCTCCATACGCTAACAAGGCATGCACTGCCACGAATATATTCCTGGCTGCATTCAGATCAGCATTCACCTCGTATCCTCAGCGCACGCAAGCAAACTTGGCCTATGTCTGCCGCTTAACCTTCGAAACTGTTCCACAACAGCTACAACGCTAACTCGTGTAATGTAGTGCTGTTAGCATCTCACCACCTAACAATTGCTGTTTCCGCTAGCACAATTAATTGAAAGCTAATATTTTTTTGCTATGTGCAAAACCTGGTTGGAATCAAGCAATAGAATCCTGTTGCATTCCCTTTAACATTGTACTATTATTTGTACATAAAGGAGCCTAGTATGGAAGCCATCACGTATAGCCACACTCGCCAAAATTTGGCAGAAATCATGAATAAGGTTGCAGAGGACCGTGCTCCAGTACTGATTACTCGCCAGGCTGGGCAACCAGTTGTCATGATGTCTCTGCAAGACTTCAATGCTCTAGAGGAAACCGCATACCTGATGCGGAGCCCCAAAAATGCAAAACGACTCATGGAGTCAATTGAGCAGCTCGCGACAAGCGGGGGTAAAGCCAAAGAGTTAATTGATGCCGATTAAGTTCTCAGACCAAGCTTGGGATGACTACCTATACTGGCAGGCTAATGATCGAGCTACGATCAAACGCATCAACACTCTTTTGAAAGAAATTCAACGCTCCCCGTTTGAGGGCATCGGAAAGCCAGAATCTCTCAAGCATAATCTTTCAGGCTTTTGGTCAAGACGCATCGATGAAGAGCATCGATTAATTTATTCAGTTCAGGATGACACTCTATTAATTGCCCAATGCCGATACCACTATTAATTAAGAATCTTGATGGCTTGTTTTGTGCAATCTAAGCTTGGATTCAATCTTAGATTGCAAATAGCCTATTTTTTACTTTCGTGTCAGGTAGCAAAATAATGAGTTTTGATTTGATATTCACTTTTTTAGCCTTAGGGGCTTTTGTGGGCATTGCAGCTGGTTTATTAGGAATCGGTGGTGGCGGTGTATTAGTGCCTATGCTTACTACCATTTTCCTAAGCCAAAATATACCAGCCGAACAAGTGGTCCATTTAGCACTAGGCACATCGATGGCTTGCATTATAGTAACGTCGTTTTCCAGCCTGCGTGCGCACCATGCCAATGGTAATGTCATTTGGCCTTTAGTGAGGCTGATGGTCATCGGTGTGGTTTTCGGTACATTCTCTGCAACCTTTCTTGCATCCATGATTAGCTCAAAAGCACTAGCGATCTTCTTTGCATGCTTTATGGCTTATGTAGCGATACAAATGTTTGTTAACTCAAAAGCCAACAACAAACAAAGCAATCCACCGAGCGCTTATCATGTAATAAATCGAATTGAACTTTTGTTTGCATCCATCGGGATAGGGTCAATTTCAGCAATTGTTTCAATCGGGGGTGGTTCAATTACGGTGCCCTATCTCACTTGGCGTAACATTGATATTAAGAAAGCGATAGGCACCTCCGCCGCGATTGGTTTTCCATTATCGATTGCTGGCAGCTTTGGCTATTTAATCAGCGGTTGGTCTCAAACACCACCTATTCCATATACCTATGGTTTTATCAACTTACCCGCTGTTTTAGTCGTTTCAATCACAAGTTTTTTTGCCGCACCAATTGGAGCAAATCTGACACAAAAACTACCAGTTGGGACACTGAAAAAAATATTCGCGCTATTGCTTGCAATATTGAGTATTAAAATGCTTGTGAACCTTGAATTATTACCCTGCTGCAATTTTTAACGTCAATCCAATCGCATGTTTTATCATATAATCTAATTTCAAATAATCGCTTACTCACGTTTTCATGCGCAATCACTTTGATGTCATTATTATTGGTGCTGGCCCTAGTGGGCTTTCAGCTGCCGCACGTGCATCTGAGCAAAAACTATCCTATCTTGTTCTAGAAGCTTCTCAAGCTATTGCCAATACGATTCGTAACTATCAACGCCGCAAATTAGTGATGGCTGAACCGCGTGGCTTACCATTAAGAAGTCCACTCCCGTTTGCAGCATCACTACGCGAATCAGTATTAGATGCGTGGGAAAACATGATTTCGAAATACGAAATCAATATAAGATATCAAGCGAAAGTTGTTGCCATCTCACGTGATAATGCAACTAATGGTAAGCTTGAGCCATTAAAAGTGGTCATAAGTGATGGTGATACATTTACTGCCGATAACGTAGTGCTAGCGATTGGCGTTCAAGGCAATTTACGTAAATTAGAAATCCCAGGTGGGGATTTACCTCAAGTTCAGTATCAACTGGACGACCCTGATGCTTACCAAAATGAAACAATTGTTGTGATTGGTGGTGGTGATACAGGCGTTGAAAACGCGCTCGCGTTGACAGGTCGCAATCAGGTGATTGTGTTAAACCGAGCTGAAGACTTCAGTAATTGTAAAGAAAGCAACCTGACACAACTTACGGAAGCAAGACAACGAGGCGCGCTAGATTGGCTGTTAGAAACACGGCCTCAATCGATAGAATTAAATACAAAAGGTGAGTTTCCAATCACCCTATTTGCAGACACGCCTAAAGGGGTGGAACGTATCCCTTGCCATCGTGTGATTGCTCGTCTTGGCGCACTTCCTTCCAGACCTTTGCTTGAAAGCTTTGGTGTTGCATTTCCTACATCAGACTTAGCCGCGCTGCCTTTACTCTCTCCACGCTATGAATCAAACGTGCCCGGGCTCTATATTATTGGTGCACTTGCTGGCTACCCTCTGATTAAACAAGGCATAAACCAAGGCTATGAAGTGATTGAGCATATTCTTGGTAAGCCAGTAGAAGCTGCAGACACCGCTTTGCTCAGAGAAAAGTTTGCCAGCTTTTGTAGTGACCGTGGCATTGAAGATGTATTAGATAAAATTCAGCGTAGCGTCCCACTGCTCAGACTGCTTAATTCGCTACAACTAAGAGAACTGATTTTAGAAAGTAATATACTGCTACCTGGACCTGGCGATATTATTTTCGAACGTAACGACTATAGCACTTCATTTTTCTTTGTCATTGAAGGTGAGCTGGAAATGCTCATTGATGAAGATGACATTCCTGATGACACCTTTAAAAGTGGTGAATTCTTTGGCGAAATGGGCTTACTATCCGGCCGTCGTAGAATCGCTACCGTGCGCGCCACAACGCAATGTGCCCTGATTGAAACACCACGACGCGTGATGTTGAAACTGATTAACTCAGTACAGGCAATGCGTAGATCGCTAGACGAAGTCGCGATTAAACGTATCGTACATGCGTGCATTGGGCTTACATTAAGTGAAGATGATCTGAATGATTTAGCCTCTCACGCGGTCATTAAACAATATGCTGCGGGTGAAGAGCTTTTTCATGAAGGCGACGAGGCGGATGGCCTTTACTTGATTCGCCGGGGCTCTGTCACCGTTTCACGCATGATGACTGGTCGCGAAGTAGTTTTATTCTACGTGGCGGCAGGTAATTACGTGGGTGAAATGTCACTCATTTCAGGGGAGCCTCGTTACGCTACCGTACGTGCAGCCATTGCAACAGAAGCGATTTTAATTGATGTGGCGCGCATGCAAGGCATTATTGCGCGCAACCCTGAAGTGCGTGCATCACTTGATGCACGTTACTTACAGCACTTACAAGAGCAAGAAAAAAGACAACAACTAGAAACATCGTCTGAAGGCGGTGGTACTAGCTTCTCCAGCCAGAGCACACAATCCAGCCTGATTTCATTCTTAATACAACAAGGCGTAGGTGAAGCCACAGATGTTTTATTGATAGATGAATCGCTTTGTGTACGTTGTAACCATTGCGAGCAAGCTTGTGCCGACACGCATGGTGGCGCCACGCGTCTAGATCGAGACACTGGGCCCATTTTTGCCAATATTCGGGTGCCAACATCTTGTCGCCACTGTGAGCACCCCCATTGTATGAAGGATTGCCCGCCTGATGCGATTCATCGTGCACCGCATGGTGAGGTTTATATTGATGACAGTTGTATTGGTTGTGGCAACTGCCAACCAAACTGTCCTTACGATGTCATTCACATGGCCGTGATTCAAGAACAGCCTGAGCCAAGCTTATGGCAAATGCTATTGGGTATCAGACCTAAACAGGTTGCAACCACCAACAATACAAAAGTTGCCGTGAAGTGTGATATGTGTAAAGACATTGCCGATGGCCCAGTCTGTGTTCGCGCTTGCCCAGTAGGGGCTGCCCTTCGAGTCAACCCTGAAGAATTACTCGGTTTCGCAAGCAGCAACACGACAGAAGAAAACCATGTGCTTGGGTTAGATAATGCTTAAAGGGAATATTTAATGCAACAAAGCAATATGTTCGACTATAAAAACTACCGCTATTTCAAAATAGCAGTAGTGATTATCTTAATTGCATTCGCTGCCTTCTTATTCTTTGAACCAGCAGTTGGTCATTATGGCGGCAGTTGGTTGGGCTATACTTTAGGTACCATTTCTGCCTGCATGGTGCTTTGGATGACATGGTATGGCATTAGAAAGCGACGCTATCGTGGCACTGGCGCAACACAAGGCTGGCTATCGGCCCATATCTACTTAGGGACTGCACTCACCTTTTTTGTCACACTGCATAGTGGATTTCATTTTGGTCTGAACATTCATACTTTAGCTTACGTATTGCTATTAATTGTTGTCATCAGTGGGTTCTTCGGCAACTACACGTACATGATTTACCCACGTAAAATGACAGAAAACATGGGGGAAGACAGCTTAGATGGCTTGTTATTGAGAATTGCTGAGGCAGATAAGTTAGCCCGTAAAATCGCCCTACTGATGCCTGATGAAATTAACAATACGGTATTGCGCGCCTGCAGAGAAACCTCGATTGGTTTGAGCTTGATTGACCAACTAACTGGATTCCAGCCTAACTGCCCATCTGCAAAGGCAGTACAGGAGCTCACCATCCTCAGCCAGAATCTACCAGTTGAGCAACGTAAACTTTATCGCGAGCTGTATTCAATTATGGTACGCCGTGAATCTCTAGTCAGACGTGCGCGTCAAGACCTCATGTATCGCGCAAGACTTGGCATCTGGCTATATTTGCATGTGCCTTTTACCGTAGGATTATTAGTTGCGATGTTCGCACATATTATTGCTGTATTTGTTTATTGGTAATGGCAAACATTACACTCACCATCGAATGCATTTGAAATAAAAACAACAATACCAAACAAAAAAAGCAGATGAATAGAATTTTTTATGATTAATTGTTTGTTAATTAAAATCAGCAACAACTCTCGCGGACTGCCTGTCCGCAACTATCGCACGCTTAACGCGACAGAGTTAATGATCGGTCGTAGTGCTGAATGCAATATTCATCTAGCAGATCCCCGTATTGCAATGCATCATGCAGTGGTTAAAGAACTAGAAGATGGCCATATCTACGTTGTTAGCCTCAATGGTGAAATTGAAGTTGATGGTGCAATGCTGCAGAACATTAAGTTGATTCCTGGCAAGCAAGTTAAAATTGGTCCATATCAGCTAAGTGTTGAACCAACGCCACCAGACGTCAACCTATCAGTATCGTTAACACTTATTGATCCGCTACCTGACGACTATCAGGATCTTAAAACGCGAACACACGAACCACTCCCTAACGCTTTTAGCTTTAAATGGCGCTTATCAATGTGGCTAGTGGGTTTTATTGTATTGGTATTTTTAGTATTGCCATTAGCGCAAAGTCTCATTCCTCAAGTACGTACCTCAATGGCCGAACTTCCATTTGGTTTTGATCGTGTATGGAGCCCCGGTCGCATTTCAACCGCACATCGTCATTTTGGCTCTGAGTGTTTTAAATGCCATCAAACCCCACTTAAAAAAGTGTCAGATCAAGCTTGTGTTAACTGTCACCAAGATACAGCACCCCATATAGCTGACCCTGAGTTGCAAAAACGTTCGCTCAAGGCCGCACACCGCTTCATTGGAAGCATGCGCTGTGCTGAATGTCATCAGGAACATAAATCGCCACATCCATTAGCACGGCAAGATAACGAAATGTGCATCAAATGCCATGGTGCAATCAGAACCATTGACCCCAAGACCAAGCTTCCCAATATCCGTGATTTTGAGAAGCAACATCCTGACTTCAAATTAAGTTTTAAAACTGGACCAGATGCGAAAGATATCGTGCGTATTCCGCAATCTGAGCAAGCCAAGCTCATTGAGGAATCAGGGCTTAAATTCCCACATAATCAACACATTGGAAAAGTACAAGGACCTAACGGTATATGGGATGTACGTGAACTAAGTTGCAAAAGTTGTCATCAGGCAGAAGGAAAAGAAATGCGTTTTAAAGCACTTTCTTTTAAAAATAACTGTAGCACTTGCCACACGAGTGAATTAAAAATCGGGCCTAAAGATAACAAACTCACTTTACCGCATGGTGACGAGCAAAATATGTTTAATGCATTGCAACTATATGCGCCTAAAGAGTTTGATCGTTATTCAGATCAGCTCAAGAATAACGGCTGCGCATATTGCCACGAAATCCAGCCAACTACAGCAGAAAAAAAATCTTCTTGGCGGGTAATGCCTTTGCGCCTTAACAATGACTGGATGCCTAAAGCGCAATTTAATCACGCAGCACATCGCACGCAGCAATGCACGTCGTGCCATAAAGTAGAGGCATCAGAAACCAGTGCCGATGTAGCCATACCTAACAGGCAATCATGTTTGCTCTGCCATTCTGGAAACACACAAAAGCATAAGCGCATTGCAAGTAGCTGTATGTCTTGTCATACCTTCCACAATGCGCACGATGGATATGATTTGATTACCGGCACGAAAGTCGATGCTAAAGATATTGATGCATTGAATGCATTGCCTAGTGATACGAACCCCCATTAGTCACGGCATTAACAGGCGTGATAGACAAAATTTAAACTGATTATTCTGAATAATAACCATGACTGAAAAAAAAGTAGATGTGCTCTTAGTTGGTAGCGGTGTGATGAGCGCTACATTAGCCACGTTAATCCATGAGCTAGATCCTTCCATGCAAATGATGATGGTAGAACGCTTACCTTCAATTGCAGCTGAAAGTACCGACGCTTGGAATAACGCAGGTACAGGTCATGCTGGTTACTGTGAACTTAACTATACCCCGATGGATGATGCCGGCAATATCAGTATTAACCGTGCACTCGCAATCAATGCCTCCTTTGAAGTTTCATTACAGCTATGGGCGAGCTTGGTAGAAAAAAACGCCCTGCCAACGCCGGCTAAATTTATCAATAAAACGCCACATCTAAGCTTTGTGTGGGGTAAAGATAATGTAGAGTTTTTACGTCAACGTTACCTCATGCTTAAAATGCATCCACTTTTCAAAGATATGGAGTTCAGTGAGGATACTGCACAACTCACTGAATGGATGCCACTCATGATGCAACAGCGCGATAGTGCTGAAAAAGTCGCAGCCACACGCGTTAGCTACGGATCAGACGTTGACTTCGGCTCACTGACACGTGAGTTAGTTAAGCATCTACAAAAAAGTGCTAGCTTCCAATTAAATATTAATACGGAGGTCACGCACCTTAAGCGCTTAGCCAACGGGCATTGGCTAGTAAATATCAAAGACCGCATCACCAAAAAG
>CAZZDN010000085.1:0-7715 GCA_964652655.1 uncultured Methylotenera sp. | reverse complement strand
CTTTGTCCTGAATTGCTTTAACGATCGTACCTTTACATACACCGTTACAGCCGCAAACTTCCATTTCGTTGGTCATGGCAGCCGCTTTGTCCTGACCTTGGTGACCAGTGTTGCCAAGACTATCTTGACCGAACATCAAATGGTCGCGAATCTCATGAATCGCTTTACCATCTCTCAGCATCTGAAAATACCACGAACCATCCGTGGTATCCCCATAAAGCACGCTACCAACGATTTTGTCATTTTTGATGATGAGCTTTTTGTAAACCCCACCAACTGCGTCGTGCAAAACAATTTCTTCTGTATCTTCACCACCCATAAAGTAACCCGCACTGAACAAATCAATGCCGGTTACTTTAAGTTTGGTAGAAGTTACGGATCCTTTATATTGGCCAATACCAAAGTTAGCCAAATGTGTGGCGCAAACTTTTGCCATTTCAAACAATGGAGCGACCAAACCGTATGAAATACCGCGGTGTGCTACGCACTCACCCACTGAGTACACGCGTGGGTCGTAAGTTTGCATGGTGTCATTCACCACAATACCTTTGTTACAGTAAATGCCTGCTGATTCGGCTAATGCATAGTTTGGACGAATACCTACCGCCCACACTACCAAGTCTGCCGGGATTTCCTGACCATCGCTGAAGCGCACTGCTTTTACGCGGCCTTTATCATCGCCAACCAACTGCTCTGTATTTTTCTTCAATAAGAAATTCAGACCTTTAGCTTCAAGGTTTTTTTGCAGCATGCCACCAGCTGTTTTATCTAACTGGCGCTCTAGTAGCCACTCGTTTTTGTGGACAACGGTAACATCCATGCCTTGGATTTTTAAGCCGTTTGCAGCTTCCAGACCTAACAGACCACCACCAATCACCACAGCATGTTTATAGACTTTGGCAGCCTCAATCATGTCGTTGGTATCTTTAATATCACGGTAGCCCAGCACGCCTTCGAACTCATTGCCTGGCACTGGAGGCATAAATGGTTTAGAACCGGTTGCAATCAATAGGCGGTCATAACTGGCGCTGATGCCATCTTCGGTATAAACCACACGGTTTTTACGGTCAATCTTGTTCACCCGTGCACTTGTGTGCAAGGTGATGTTGTTCTCTGCATACCACTCTCTGGTATTTAAAATAATGTCATCAATCGTTTGCTCGTTTGCAAGCACTGGAGACAACATAATGCGGTTGTAATTAGGGTAAGGCTCATCACCAAACACGGTAATATCGTAAAGATCGGGTGCTATCTTCAGCAACTCTTCCACTGTACGCATCCCGGCCATACCGTTACCAATTACTACTAATTTCATCTTTTGCATGTTTTCACCATCAATTAATCTAAATTGTCATTCTGATTGCATATAGGCAGGATTCATGCCAACTTCTACAACTTTGATAAATAATTTTTATTATTTAAAACAGTCACTTAAATTTGTATTGAATGACTGCTAAAAAGAAGTAGGCACTATTAAAGAGCTAGTGCACCATTATGGAATTCCATAACGGTGCATTTGTTTAGATTGCACATTAAAGTTAAAGCATTAAGTGCAAATGACTATTTAGAAGGTGTACATACCAGTGACCCAAACAATTTCTTTATCACCTTTGCGTGCGGGGCCAGTTAAGCTATTGCCGTAGACATCACTTTCCTTAAAGTTAGCATATTCAACCTTACCGAGGACCTTGTCATTGAAAGGATAAGTCACGCTAGCATCAAATTCAGACCCATATTTGTCACCAAATTTTCCGTTCATAGACTGATATTTCTCATCAGATTTGAATACGTGATATTCGGCATAAAGTTTGAATTTATCAATCGAACCAGCCACCGTGACAAATGTATCTTCCATCCCTTGACGTGGCGTTGCTAAAAAGTGGTCTGCCCAACCCTGGAATAGATGGTTAGTGCCTAATGGTGTTTGAAACGCATATTGACCATCATTGCTTGAAAGTTTTTCATGATCCAAACGAACTGACCATGCGCCGTATGCCGCACCACCACCTAATTTGAAATAGTGTGCGTCGATTAACGGACTGCCACCGCTCATGTCTGTTTGCTTAGCGTATTCTGCTGTGTATAGCACTTTCCAATCAGGGTTCACTGCACGCACACCATCTAAACGTGCACCAAAAGTTTTACTGCTGGCATCAGTCGTTGCTGAAGATGTCGCTGCATTATCTTGACTTGGGCCAAGACCATTACCACCACCAACGGCTGTACTCACGGCATTTGGGCCAGCCCCTGGCTGTCCATTCTGCCCCAAGTTAGCGACATCAACGAAATAACCATAACCAATTAATGATTCTGAAGGTGAAATACGGTATTTAGCATTCACGATGTCGATGTTGCCATGACGATCTTTGGTCGTAATTTGGCGTACCTTATCAAAGTGAGCTGCAAAAATTTCTACATCCTGAATACTCTTGTTTAAGATAGAAACACCGTCAAACACCTGCATGTTTTGCCTAAATGCAATGTCACCGATGAAGCGCACATTGTCTAAGTTGACTTGTTGACGACCTAAACGCACTTTAGTATTTTTGATGCCAGTCCAATCCACATACAATTGGTTAATATCAGTAAAGCCAGGGTCTACAATATTTGGATATTTCGCCTTACTTAGCCCAGCGCCGGCTCTACCGGCTGCACTATGCTCAGATACATTGTTTCTGCGGTCGTTAAAGTCATCATTAAACTCATGCACATCTGTGATTTGTGCACCAAAACTTAAATTTTTGTATGGTGCAGTTTGCCAGCCAATTAAGCTTCGCAACGTTAGCGCTTCACCAGTCTCCAACTTTTTGCCATTCGTAAATGCCTCTTGATTTACGTTTTCATAACGTAAACGGAAGTTTGTCATTTGTTTGCCGTCTTTGATTGCATCCAGAAAAGTATATTCTGTCGCAGCTTCTTCCTCTGCATAAACGGATTGCGCCATACCGCTTAAAGCTAATGCGGTACATGCCATCAACACATTCATCTTGAATACCGTTTTAGTTTTAGTTTTCATGTTAATTGCCCCTTTAAATAATAGATTGATATCGTTAATCTTGAATCAGAGATCTTTATGCTGTTTTTTTAGCATGGCGCTCATATAAGAAGCGCAATATTTCGCTGCGTAAATGGTTATATTCTTTATCTTCTGCCAGTGCCAAGCGTGCTCTCGGACGTGGTAAGTTAACCTCCAGTATCTCACCAATCGTCGCACTTGGTCCGTTTGTCATCATCACAACGCGGTCTGATAACAGCACAGCCTCATCTACATCATGCGTCACCATCACAGCGGTACAACCAGATTTCGCCATAATTTTCATCAGCTCATCTTGTAAGTTAGCACGTGTCAATGCATCTAACGCACCAAATGGCTCATCTAGTAACAATACTTTTGGCTCCATGGCCAAAGCGCGGGCAATGCCAACACGTTGCTTCATCCCACCAGAAATTTCATTGGGTCGTTTGTCGCTAGAGTGTGACAGCCCTACCAGCTCGATAGCGGCATGCGTGCGCGCCTCCAGCTGGGCTTTGGTCTCGGTGCTAAATACGCGTTCTACGGCGAGATACACGTTTTCATAACAAGTTAGCCATGGCAATAAAGAATGGTTCTGAAATACCACTGCGCGCTCAGGACCTGGGCCCGCGATTTCACGCCCAGCGCAGAACAACAAGCCCTCTGAAGGTTCCAATAAGCCTGCGATTAAATTAAGCACTGTAGATTTACCACAACCAGAGTGCCCAATAATTGAAATGAACTCGCCTTCTTTAATATTGAGATTAATACCCTTAAGCGCGTTAAATGTGCCTTTTTTGGTATGAAAGCTCATATTCACCTGCTCAAGTTGTACATATTTGTCAGCGTTTGCTTTTTCCATGATCGTTCCTAAAGGATATTTAAGTGGGTTATTCGTAGCTGAATCGTTTAGCAATTTGCGTCAGCGCTAGCTCTAGCAACAAACCAACAATCCCTACAATAAAAATTGCGATGATGATGTGTTCAACATTCAAGTTATTCCACTCATCCCACACCCAGAAGCCGATACCAACCCCACCCGTCAACATTTCAGCAGCCACAATCACCAACCACGCGACGCCGATAGATAAGCGCACACCGGTCATCATGTAAGGCAACACGAACGGAAACAATATTTTGGTTACGATCTTCCACTCACTTAAGTTCAACACCCTCGCCACATTCATATAGTCCTGTGGCACTTTACCTACACCTACTGCTGTGTTGATAATCATTGGCCATACCGCGGAAATAAAGATTACCCAGATGGCTGCAGGGTTAGCTGCTTTAAACACGAGCAAGCCAATCGGCAACCACGCAAGTGGTGAGACTGGACGTAGCAAGCTAATCACCGGTGCGGTCATTCTGGAAACAAACTCAAAACGACCAATGATGAACCCTAGTGGAATTCCAACCAGTGCAGCCAAACCAAACCCAAGCGCAACGCGTTCTAATGATGCTAGGATATTCCAACCCACACCCTTATCGTTAATGCCATGGTCATAAAATGGGTCACTAAACAACTCAACCGCAGAGGCCCAAGTCTTGATTGGTCCTGGCAACTCTTGCCTATGCTCTGAAATCAATGCCCAAATTACAACAAGCAAAAACAAACCAAAAATTGGCGGTAGCACCCATCTAAAAAAACGATAAGCCTGCGTATTAAAATTACGAGAACCGCTTGAAGAGAAAGATGTAGTATTAGGCATTACTTTATTTACAGTATTTGTCATTTCAATTCCTTAACGCGCAACGCTATTTGTGTGATGCATCATGGCCTAAACTTTAATCTTGAACGATGCTGCATAGGCAGCAGGGTTAGATCCATCCCAAACGACACCATCCATCAGCTTACTGCTGCGCATGGTGCTTTTCGGCACACTGATACCTAATTGTGATGCAGCTTCTGTGTAAAGCTTGGTTTGGTTAACTTTAGTTGCAACCGCTAAATAATCAGGGTCAGATTTGAGCAGGCCCCAGCGCTTATGCTGTGTTAAGAACCACATGCCATCAGATAAGAATGGATAGTTCACTTTGCCGTCTTCAAAGAACTTCATGTAGTTAGGATCTTTCCAAACTTTGCCGTTACCATTGTCGTAATCACCGACAAAGCGGCCAGCAATCACTTGTTCTGGGGCATTCACATAAGCTTTACCAGAAATCAATTTAGCGACTTTTGCACGGTTCTCTGCCGCATCGATATAACGACAAGCCTCAAGTACCGCCATCATGATAGCGCGCGCTGTATTAGGGTTTTTCTCGACAAACTCTGCAGTTGTACCTAGCACTTTTTCAGGATGATCAACCCAAATATCCTGTGTGGTTGCGACAGTAAAACCAACTTTGTCAAAAATTGCCCTAGCGTTCCAAGGCTCACCCACGCAGTATCCATCCATATTACCAATACGCATATTGGCCACCATTTGCGGTGGAGGCACCACAATATTCTTCACATCTTTCACTGGATGAATGCCGTTTGCAGCCAGCCAGTAGTTCAACCACATGGCGTGAGTACCAGTAGGGAAAGTTTGCGCAAAGGTGTAATCACGGTTTTCATTATCAATTAAACGTTTGAGCGTTTTACCATCTTTCACCCCTTTATCTTTTAATTGGTTAGAAAGCGTAATCCCTTGACCATTGTGGTTTAAACCCATCAGCACAGCCATGTCTTTTTGCTGACCACCAATGCCAAGTTGAACGCCGTACATCATGCCATACAGAATATGGGCAGCATGTAACTCACCGTTCGCCACTTTATCGCGCACAGCAGCCCATGATGCTTCTTTTGACGGTGTAATTTTGATACCGTATTTCTTATCAAAACCCATTTCTGCTGCCACGATAATCGGTGCGCAATCAGTTAAAGGAATAAAACCAATTTTTACTTCTTTGATTTCTGGCGCATCTGAGCCTGCTGCATATGCTTGTGTGCGGATACCATTTGGCACTAAACCCATCATGGCCACTGCTCCTAATGCGCCCATTGCGCTCATTTTAAAAAAATCACGACGTGCTGGATCAGGTGCCACATTTGGTTGCTGATTAAATGTATTAACTTTATTACTGGTATTGTCATTGCCCATCTTAGCGCTCCTAAAATTATCCAAACAATCTAAAAAAACCCATAAAAAAAGGCGTCTGATAAGTTGAATCAGCTCTTAAATCAAAGAGTTGATTGCTTATCAAGACGCCTTTGTCTTGTGTTACTTGATTTGAGCCAACATTGGCTCTTTTTACTACTTGAGTGCTTTAGCACCCCTGCCCGCCCTTGGACTGTTATGCTAACTCACGACTAAATTCTTACTTAATTGCTAGAGCAACAACTGTGCCGCTTCAACAATTTGCTCTGCCAATACTCCGATACGGGTATGCTTTTCCATCGCCATCTTCCTTAGCATGCTATACGCTTCGTTTTCATCAACATTGCGCTGTTTCATGATTAAACCCTTCGCACGCTCTATGACCTTACGTTCGCTTAACTTAGTATTGGCCTCTTTCAAAGCAACACGTAAATTTTTAAACTCTTCAAATCTAGCGACTGCCGCATCAATGACAGGCTGCAAACGCTCATTTGGTAAAGACCCCACCACATAAGCACACACGCCTGCCTGCGTTGCTAATTTAATCTGCTCTTTATCACCATCATGTGTAAACATCATCACAGGACGAGGATCATTCATCGTCATGACACAAATATGTTCTAACGTGTCACGACTGGGTGAGTCGGTATCAATCACGACCACATCCGGTTGCAATTTACTGCAAGCATCATTTAAATTAATCGTATCTCTAAGATGTGCGATTACATCGTAACCGTTATCAAGCAAAGACTGCTTGAGTGGTTTAACACGCTCCAAATTATTATCAACAATCATTACTTTTAACATAGCAGCTTAACTCAATCGACTGCACTAACATAAGCAATAGGTATGCCAACTATTGAAATTTAGCATAACCACTTGTTTATTATGGAATTGACTGCAAATGGAGATTAAAAACCTCACTACAGTAAAGACTACTCGCACAAATTAGGTGCGCGCGCACACTGTTGTATCAAGCAAAATCGCACATGAATGATGCACTAGGATAGCGCACCTAATCGCCTGCTTGTGGCGAAGCAAGCAGGCAAAGCGTTTTACGCTGAATGAACAGACGCTTTCAGTTTGTATAACAGGTCTAGCGCCTGCTTAGGGGTGAGGTCATCCACTTGCAATGACTCTAATTCTGCCAATACTGGGTGCAACGGTACTTCTGCTAATGGCTCAGTGTGCATAAACATATCTACCTGCGGTATGGTTAATGCATCCTGACTCGCTACCTGATTGAGCTCCAGTTGGGCGAGCTTGCGTTTTGCTGCACTAATCACGGGCTTAGGAATGCCTGCTAGCTGTGCCACTTGCAAACCATAGCTTTGGTTAGCGGCACCCTCTTCTACTTTATGCATGAATACAATATTGCTACCGTGCTCAACAGCATCTAAATGCACATTAGCCGCGTACTTAAACTCATCCACAATGCGTGTCAGCTCAAAATAATGCGTGGCAAATAAAGTATAGGCGCGGTTTTTCTCTAACAGCTGCTTGGCTACAGCCCAAGCCAAACTCAAGCCATCAAAGGTAGAAGTGCCTCGGCCAATTTCATCCAACAGCACTAAGCTCTTATCACTTGCGTTATGCAGAATATTGGCGGTTTCCGTCATCTC
>CAZZDN010000084.1:0-7790 GCA_964652655.1 uncultured Methylotenera sp. | reverse complement strand
ACAAGCGCATGGGTCATTGTGGTTTCAATTATATTGGCAGGGCAGCCGTACGGCGACGCTTGACTTGGTTAAACGGGCTGAGGTAGCCGGCTACAAAGCGCTAGTGTTCACTGTTGATGCGCCAGTTTCTGGGGTGCGTAATCGAGAGCAGCGTGCAGGGTTTAGCGTGCCAACTGGTGCAGCGCAAGTTAATGTGGAAGTCCCTAACTTGCCTGAGTTACAGCAAGGCATGAGTCAAGTATTTGATGCATTGATGCCACTTGCGCCACGATGGCATGACATTGAGTGGCTAGTTAAGCAAACTAAGCTGCCAATTATTATTAAAGGGATTTTGCACCCTGTCGATGCAAAACTAGCGGTTGAAGCAGGTACGACACCCGCAGCACCTGCTTCAAAACTAGCGGTTGAAGCAGGTGCTGCGGGTGTCGTTGTCTCTAATCACGGTGGTCGAGTGTTGGATAGTGTATTGCCCACATTTGATGCTTTGCCTGGGGTTGTTTCGGCTGTCAATGGCGTGGTGCCTGTACTTGTTGATGGTGGTATTCGACGTGGTACCGACATTGTTAAAGCAATCGCGCTGGGAGCGTCTGCCGTCATGATTGGCCGGCCTTATATCCACGCATTGGCGACAGCTGGCGCACTTGGCATTGCACATCTTATCCGATTGCTGCGTGAAGAGCTTGAAATCACGATGGCACTCGCTGGCTGTAAAACCTTAAGTGATATCAATATGGAGCTTATCTATTCACGACAACGATAAGCTACCCATGATCAGTCTTACCGTTTTTTACGCTCAGTTTGGCGTGAAGATTGGGTCAAATCACAAGCAAATCATGGGTTAAGTAAATGATGGCCTAAGTTAGTTCAGCAGCTTAATTAAGTCAGTTCAGTATTTCAGTAGTTTATAAATTTTTAACAATATTTTGTATCAGAGAATGATTGGATTATGGAAAAAACATTAGCACAAAAAAATAGTCAACGCGGTAAAACACTGAAGCTTTTGAGGAAGATTCATGGCTGGCTTGGATTATGGGGAGCATTGCTAGGACTATTGTTTGGCGTTAGCGGATTTTTGCTTAACCATCGTGCAGTGATGAAAATTCCTGCTGCAAAAATGGAGGCAACAGAAATTCAATTACCCATGTCATTACCTTTGCCCGACAATCAAAAAGCCTTTGTTAAAGCGATTCAAGTAGCTTTAGATATTAAGCAAGATCCAGTCAAACCAAGGCCTAACAGAGGTGGGCATGCTGAAGGAGGGGGTAAACCAGAGCGTGCAGGTATGCAGGCGCGTGAAGGTAATCAAGCATCTCAATCAGCGCCTAGAGGAGGCAGGCCGGAGGGTGAGCCTAATGCAGAGCGTGAAGCTAGATTTATGGATAAATCTGTTAAGCAGCCAGAAACATTCAAAGCTAACTTTCAGTTGCCTAATGCTTCAATTCAAGCCGAGTATGTAGCTGGCAATCGTTTTGCCACAGTAAAACGTGAGGACGCTAACATCTGGGCATTTATCTCACGTATGCACAAAGGTGTCGGTGCCAATACGGCTTGGGTGTTGCTCGCAGATTCCATTGCAGGTGCTATGCTCATTCTCTCCATTACCGGCGTGCTGTTATGGACTAAAATGCGAGGTTCACGCCTCGCCATGCTTGGTTTGGTAGGCGGTTCTACATTATTGACAGTGTGGATTACCATGTCGATGATGTAATTTTGATGAAGCAGTGTTTGGCGTTTGATGATCAGTGGTTGATGTAATTCTGTAACTGTCTAATCAGCTCTTTTTGGTAGCTAATGGTTTCTTTGACCAAGTCACCAATCGACAGTACGCCAATCACTTGATCATTTTCAACCACTGGTAAGTGTCGTATGCGGTGTTCCGTCATCAGTGACATCGCATACTCAACAGTTTCGGTTGGTTTAGCGGAGAGCACTTTACTCGTCATGACCTCGCTAATGGCGGTGGTTTTAGATGATTTTCCCTTTAGAATCACTTCACGTGCGTAGTCTCGCTCAGAGAAAATACCCACCAACTTTTTTCCTTCAAGTACGACTAAAGCGCCAATTTTGTATTCTGCTAGTACCACTAATGCATCAAATACTGGGCGGTGCGGTGCAATTGAAATAACTTCTTTATATTTTTTACCATCGAGTAATTGTTGTAACGTCTTCATGCGGATCTCCTAGTGATGCAATAAAGGGTACGACCAAAAAGCGAGGTGCAAAAACTACAGTAATTTACTCAATATACACCAATATTTTCTTTTACAAAATAAGGGTGTACTACTGGCATCACGCGATGGGTGATTAAAGAAGTGAGTGCTCGCACTTGATTATTGCGGACTATGTTGCATGAATAGCCAAGGGGCTTTCAAGATGAGCATTTTTGCTATGTAGTTCTAGTTTTTAATGTTGCGTCAGACTAGTGTTTGTATGGAAAACGGATTAACTAAAAAGGCGAGTGAAAGAGAGCTTGAGGTTTGTTGTTTTATCTAGCATTTAGGCCGATTAAACCGCTATAAGCGACTTAATCGGCCTATTTTTATGCCAAAGTCATGTGTTGACCAATTGGCGCTTAGTCATAAATGGTGTTACCGCTGATAGATTTGGTCAAAAATAGCACCATCCGCAAAATGTGTTTTTTGTGCTTTGCTCCATCCGCCAAACGTGTCATTAACACTAAATAACGCTATGTCCTTAAACCTTGTTTTATACTTATTGGCAACGGATGGCAGGCTGGGTCTTAAGTAATGATGTGCTGCGATTTCTTGCCCAGCCTCCGAGAAATGGTATTCTGCATAAGCCTGAGCAAGTGCTTGATTTTTATGCTTAATCGAAAATTTATCGACAACGGCAATTGGATTTTCCGCCAAAATGCTAGACGATGGATAAACAACATCAAACTTATCACCTAACTCTTTTTTAATCAGATTCACTTCATTCTCAAAGGTCAGCAGAGCATCTCCAATTTCGCGTTGCGCAAATGTGGTGGTGGCCCCACGTCCACCAGCATCTAGCACTGGGACGTTCTTAAATAACTTAGTCACAAAGTTTTTAGCCTGTGCATCATCGCCACCATTTTTGATGACATAGCCCCAAGCTGCTAAATAACTATATTTGCCATTGCCCGAGGTTTTAGGGTTAGGGATCACTACGCTAATGCCCGGTTTTACCAAATCATCCCAATCTTTAATCTGCTTGGGGTTGCCTTTACGTACTAAAAATACGGTCGTCGAGCTGGTGGGGGAGCTGGCATTAGGTAAGCGCTTTTGCCAATCTTTCGGGATGAGTTTTGACCGGTCATGCAGAATATCAATATCTGGTGCTTGATTCATACTGATGATATCAGCCTCCAAGCCGTCTGCTACTGCTCTCGCCTGTTTGCTAGAGCCACCATGCGATTGATTGATCGTCACTGTTTCGCCAGTTTTCTGTTTCCAATACTGGATGAAAGATGCATTAAAGTCTTTATAAAACTCTCTTGTGACATCGTATGATACATTGAGTAAAGTTGCATCGGCGACTGCCTGCGCAGAAATCAGCAAGCTGCTTAACGATAATATGCCTGCTAATATAGATTTTTTATACATAGAAACACTCGGATAAAAGTTGAAGATTTCTCACGTTAATCAGAAATTAAAATAATGTAAAAGAATAAAAAGCTATATGTATATAATTTTTATTTTATATGCGAGAGTGGCTCAATACCCTGCCATGCAATAATGACTAAGCTATAATCTTATTATCTAAGTCTAATAAATAGCTTTTATGGACGTAACCAATAAAAATACATCTTCGAGTTCCACAGCACCTGCGCCTGTCTCTTTTGGTCAAGCATTTGTATATTGGCTAAAGCTGGGTTTTATCAGCTTTGGTGGCCCCGCCGGTCAAATTTCTATCATGCATCATGACCTCGTCGAGCAGAAACGCTGGATCTCTGAAACGCGTTTTTTACATGCGCTCAACTATTGTATGGTTTTACCCGGGCCAGAAGCGCAGCAGTTAGCAACCTATATTGGCTGGTTGATGCATCGTACTTGGGGCGGCATCGTGGCCGGTGTGCTGTTTGTGTTACCTTCATTTTTTATATTAACCGGTCTTGCATGGATATATATGGCCTACGGCAGTGTGCCTGCCGTGGCAGGCGTATTCTATGGAATTAAGCCAGCTGTAGTCGCTATTGTATTGTTTGCTGCCTATCGTATTGGCGCTAGAGCGTTGAAAAACCAAGTGATGTGGGGCATCGCCGCGCTAGCATTCATCGCTATTTTTGTATTCAAACTGCCTTTTCCACTGATTGTGGTGATAGCTGCCTTAATTGGTCATTTTGGTGGGCGTATGTTGCCGCAGTCCTTCAAGGTGGGTGGCGGTCATGGGTCATCTAAGCAACATTATGGTGATGCGTTGATTGATGATGATACGCCAACCCCTGCGCATGCTACGTTCAGCATTAAAAGGATGGTGCATATTGCTTTGCTAGGCGTAGGCATTTGGTTTGCGACAATGGTGATGTTGATTCTATTCAACGGTTGGGATGGTGCATTGACTCAAATGGCTTGGTTCTTTACCAAGGCAGCCTTGATGACCTTTGGCGGTGCTTATGCGGTGTTGCCATACGTGTATCAAGGCGCGGTAGAGCACTATCACTGGCTTACTCCGATACAGATGATTGATGGACTTGCGTTAGGGGAAACAACGCCAGGCCCACTCATCATGGTAGTCACGTTTGTTGGCTTTGTCGGTGGCTGGGTTTCTCAAGTGTTTGGAGCCGATGCAATTTTTGCATCAGCAATTGTTGCAGCATCGATTGTGACTTTTTTTACATTTCTGCCCAGTTTTATTCTGATTTTCATGGGGGCGCCTTTCATTGAAACCACGCATGGCAATCTCAAGTTTACTGCGCCATTAAGTGCGATTACCGCGGCGGTGGTTGGGGTGATACTGAATCTAGCTTTATTCTTTGCTTACCATGTATTCTGGCCAGCAGGTTTAGAGAGTGCTATTGATTGGTTCGGAATCGCGCTTACTGCACTCGCGATGATTGCAATATTCCGCTTTAAAATGAATGTGATCTATCTGATTCTGGCATCTGGTATCTTAGGGATGCTATTTAAGCTGTTCGCTTAAAGCCTATAAAGCCTAGGCTACTTGCTGATCTGCTTCTATTTGCTACTACGCTGTCGCATAGATATAGAAGCAGGGATGCAGCAGCGCAGCTATAGAGGCATCAATGTAAAAATAGCATTGTTTTCTTCTTGTAGCAGCACATCGCTTCCTACGACTCACTCACGGTGATTGTTGATGCAAAGCTATTTGCACTGGTTTTTTGTGAGTGAAACATTTCTTTCATATTTCTAACACATCTGTTTCATATTGCATGCTTAAACTTCTCTCAAATTAAATAAAGTGAGGTCTTGAGATGAGTCGAATGTTGTGGAATATGTTGATAGAGTGCCTAAACTGGGGCTTAGTGGCAATTTTGGTAGGCTTCTATATCACGGGAATTTTTTCCTAGCCATTATTTAGGGATAGTAACGCGGCCTACATCCGCCAAATCTGGTTGGCTTAACACTCAAATATTTACATCTATCTCCTTTAGTCTTAATTCTTATCAGTTATATCAATATGCGTATCGATTATTTTTAATTATGACTACTCTTTGTTAAAGTGCTAGTAATCTTAAAAACAGACACTTCAATCAAAGGGATTCCAGTGAAATTTACGCATAGACTACTACCGCTTTTAGCTATTTTAGCTGCAAGCAACGCTTCTGCCACTGATGGCTATTTTGCCCACGGCTATGGGGTAAAATCACAAGGCATGGGTGGCGTAGGCATTGCCTTGCCACAGGACGCTATCGCAGCGGCAGCTAATCCGGCTGGCATGGGCTTAATTGGTGACCGCGTAGATTTTGGCGTCACCTGGTTCAGGCCACAACGCGAAGCTGAAATCGTTGGCGGCAACACTTTTGGTGCTGATGGCAAATACGATGCTAACGATACTGAAAACTTCTTGATTCCGGAATTTGGCTATAACCGCCAGATCAACCCCAACGTAACGCTGGGTGTGAGCGTTTATGGCAATGGCGGCATGAACACTGATTTCAATAAAGCTATTCCACTGTTTGGCAGCACCGCCCCAAGAATGGATTTATCGCAACTATTCATTGCGCCGACGGCCACATGGAAAATTAACGAATCCAATACCGTAGGTGTTGCTGTTAATCTTGCATATCAACGCTTTGAGATCAAAGGGCTACAAAACTTTACGCTTGTCAACGACGCTACATTTGGCACCCCTTCACAATCATCTAACAATGTAACTAACAAAGGCTACGACTCATCTTATGGTGCTGGCTTACATTTGGGCTGGATCGGTCAGGTGAGCGATACCGTAACTTTAGGCGCAAGCTACCAAAGCAAAACTTACATGAGCAAGTTTGATAAATACAAAGGCCTGTTTGCAGAAGATGGCGACTTTGACATTCCAGAAAGCTACGGCGCAGGGATTGCAGTAAAAGCGACGCCAGCACTAACCGTGGCGGCAGATGTGCAACGCATTGAATACAGTGAAGTGGATTCCGTTGGCAACTCACTCAGCAACCTGTTCACCGGCAATCAGTTAGGCTCTAACAATGGCCCTGGTTTTGCGTGGAAAGATGTTACCGCCGTGAAAGTCGGTGCAAGCTATGCATGGAACGAAAACCTGACTGTTCGTGCTGGTTACAACCACTCATCACAACCTATCCGCAAAAGTGAAACCCTGTTTAATATGCTGGCACCAGGCGTAGTACAGGACCATATCACATTGGGTGCAACCTATGTGCTGCCCAACAAATCTGAACTGTCATTTGCCTACATGCATGCGTTTGAAGAAAAAGTGCGTGGCGCAGGATCAATCCCCTCAAACTTCGGTGGCGGCAATGCCAATCTCAAAATGTACCAAGACTCACTTGGCATCGCTTATGGCTGGAAGCTGTAAACTCTGTAAGCTATAAATTTAATGCGCTCAAGTGGTATTATCAGGCAATCAGCGAAGGAGATGCTCTCTAACCGTTATCATCGATACTTAATTGCAGTTGATGAATGATATTAGCTAATAAAGTCTGTCGAACGGTGTTAATCTAAAGTGCTAATTTAATTTAATTTAAATTTTTAAATTAAAAAATGCAATTTAAAGACTGTAGAGCACCTAGTGTGAAACAACATCTAAATAAACGTCGGTTAAGCAGGACAAAGCAGACTGACGTTTCTTTAGACTAAAAGGTAATAATATAAGGTATGAACATGAGCCATTTGCTCAGAGATTGTTTTATGGATTTTCATACCAATTACGGCTTTGATTCACAATGCGTACCACCAAAAGCATCACTGGTACTTCAATTAACACGCCGACGACCGTAGCCAGCGCTGCGCCAGAATGAAAGCCAAACAGACTGATGGCGGCTGCCACGGCAAGCTCGAAAAAGTTGCTGGCACCTATCAACGCTGATGGGCAGGCAATGTTATGTTTTTCTCCAACTTTACGATTAAGCCAGTACGCCAAGGCGGAATTAAAAAAGACCTGAATTAGGATGGGTACAGCTAGCAATCCAATCACTAATGGCTGTTTCAATATTGCCTCACCCTGGAAAGCAAAGAGTAAAACGAGCGTTAATAACAGTGCCGCGATTGACCAAGGACCAATTTTTTGCATAGCCGCTTCAAAGGTCTGCTGACCTTTGTTTAATAGTGCTTTACGCCAGAGTTGTGCAATCAATACCGGAATCAGAATGTACAGTACGACGGAGGTAA
>CAZZDN010000083.1:0-7807 GCA_964652655.1 uncultured Methylotenera sp. | reverse complement strand
CCAGATTTAGGCTTGTTTTATTATCTGCTATCCAATTGCTTCTAATATTGGGGTTAGCGTCGTGTAGCACGACACAATCAGTAATCGCCTCGAAGCTTGTTGTACCCGTTGGGCAAGTGAGACCAGGAATGCCTCCGATTGACCCAACATCAGCCATCTATGAGTTGCCCGTTAATCCCGGGGTCAGTTACCAAGATGTTGTCGAAAGCTTGAAAAGCATTTCTGAAGGGTTGAATTTTGTTAATCCCGCTAACTTTCCGATAGGTGAACACATGAAGCTGCGCGGGCAAGACCCTCAAGGCGTCAAAGAGGTGCACTCATACTGCAATCTGAGCATGGGCACGGAAATCATTTTAGATCATCCTGAATTTTTAGTATTTGCACCATGTAGAATTGCCATATACGAAAAGTTAGACGAGCATCAGGTGCTTAAGCTTTATCTTGCGATGTATCGACCAACTTTTGATTTGCAAAGTGTAAAGTCACCCACTGAACGAGCAAAGAAATCAGCACAAGAATTAGAAACCAAGTTGCTAGAAATCATGGACAGGGCGCGCAAAGGCGACTTTTAGAAGGTGATTTTTTAAAAAAGCTAGTTTTCTCACTATATTAATTAACGTTTATGACCATCAGTTAGGTAATCATCTATGGCGAACCCCATTTTAATTGCAAAAAATAATGAAATTTCCAGTGTGATACTGCCCAGAATGGCCAATCGCCATGGTTTGATCGCTGGTGCTACCGGTACTGGTAAAACCGTCACGCTACAGACGCTAGCAGAAGGATTTTCAAAAAACGGCATCCCTGTATTCATGGCCGATGTGAAAGGCGATTTGTCTGGTATGTCTCAGCAAGGTGGTGGTAATGCACGTGTTGAAGCCAGAGTTCAGCAGTTAGCACTTTCTGATTTTAGTTATGCCAAGTGCCCGGTCACATTTTGGGATATGTTCGGCGAAAAAGGTCATCCAGTACGCACTACTATCGCTGAAATGGGGCCTTTGTTACTTGCTCGTTTATTGAATTTGAATGATGTGCAAGCTGGTGTATTGAATGCAGTTTTTAAGATAGCAGACGATAAAGGCTGGCTACTACTAGATTTAAAAGATTTGCGTGCGATGATGCAGCATGCCTCTGAGAACTCAGCGCAATATCAAGCTGAATATGGGAACATTTCTGCAGCCAGTGTGGGCGCGGTGCAACGTGCACTGCTTCAGCTCGAAACGCAGGGTGCGGATATGTTGTTTGGTGAGCCTGCGTTGAACTTAGATGATTTGATGCAGACCGATGAGCAGGGGCATGGAATTGTAAATATTTTGATGAGCGATAAGTTGTTTAACTCGCCACGTATTTATGCAACCTTGCTGCTATGGCTTTTATCAGAGTTGTTTGAAAAACTGCCAGAGGCTGGTGATCTTGATAAGCCAAAATTAGTTTTCTTCTTTGATGAAGCGCACTTGTTATTTAATGACGCGCCTGCAGTGTTGCTTGAAAAAATTGAGCAAGTTGTCCGTTTGATTCGTTCAAAAGGGGTTGGCGTATATTTTGTGAGCCAAAACCCGTTAGATATTCCTGATGCAGTATTAGGGCAATTGGGTAATCGTGTACAGCATGCCTTACGTGCATTTACGCCACGCGATCAAAAAGCTGTTAAGTCAGCCGCCACTACATTTAGGGTGAATCCGAAATTAGATGTTGAAAGTGTAATCACTGAATTAGGTGTTGGTGAGGCGTTGGTTTCATTTTTAGATGAAAAAGGAACACCAACCCCAGTGGAGCGGAGTTTTGTGTGCCCGCCTGGAAGTCGTGTTGGACCAGCAACAGATGCTGAGCGTGCAGAGTCTATCAGAACTTCAATTGTGAATAATGTTTATGAGAAACAGGTAGATCGTGAATCTGCTTATGAGATTTTAAAAGCACAGGTTGCGTTGGCTGCGGCTGAGGAAGATAAGGCTGCTGAAGCCACCAATAACAAAACGCCCGCAAGTCGCTCTGACAGTATATTAGAAGCCGCGGCTAAAAGTGCTGCACGTGCTATTGGTTCGCAATTAGGCAGACAAATTATTCGTGGGATTTTAGGTAGTATTTTAGGTGGGCGTAAGTAGTTGCAAATATTGATAGAAACAGGGTTTGCTGAGCAAACCATTACCAAGTCACGATTTATTGCCATGGCTGTGCCTTGCACTTCTGAGCGAGAGGTAGGGGCGGCACTGCGTGCTTTTGCGACAAAGCATCCAACGGCACACCATTTAGCTTATGCTTTCAGATTAAAAACTGAAGATGGGATTGTGCAACGCTTTTCAGATGCGGGTGAACCTTCTGGCACAGCTGGAATGCCAGTATTGAAGTTGTTAGAGGGGCGTAATCTCATTAATGCCTGCGTTGGTGTGATTCGTTATTACGGTGGGATCAACCTAGGCACTGGCGGACTAGCACGCGCTTATGGCGGCACAGCTAAACTGGCGTTGGATGCCACTAAAGTGGCAGATTATGTAGAGATGAAGACCGTTAAGTTGACGATTGCCTATAATCAAATGGACTATTTAACTAAAGCATTATCTAAGGGTAATGGCCACATTTTAGATAAAGCTTTTAACGAGAATATTGATTTGGTTGTCTCAATGCCTGCGAGTGATGCGGCTGATTTTGTGAATAGATTTTCGATTAAAAGCTATTAATCAACAGTAAATGATTGGGTTGTGGGTGTAGTTTCTTAATCAGTGAGTTAAGGTGAATATGGCATATAAAACGCATGAAGTATCCGTGGCTAAAGCAACAGGCTACGAAATATCCGCTTGGTTGCTCACTGGGGTTGCCTTATTTTTTGTGCTTAAGTTTAGCCTGCTGCCTGCGCTGTTAGCTGGTTTGTTGGTGTATCAACTTGTGCACATGATTACGCCTTATATTTCACGTAGATTTCCTAGTAAGCGTCCGAGCAATTACTCTAAGCTTTGGGCTGTCGGTATTTTAGTATTTATTATCGTCAGCTTGTTGTCTTTAGCTGGTGCTGGGTTAACGGCATTCCTGCGTTCTGATGCAGGCAGTTTAACTGTGCTGTTAGCGAAAATGGCACAAATACTAGAAGACTCCAAAAAAATATTACCTAGCTGGTTGTTAACGCATTTGCCGGCAGATGCAATCACATTTAAAGAAATGTTAACAACATGGTTACGTACACATGCCGATGAGCTACAAGTGGTGGGTAAAGAGGCTGGTCGTGTCACTGCACATATTTTAATTGGGATGATTATCGGCGGTATGCTGGCGTTACGCGAAGCCGTGGCTGAAGAGCATTTTAAACCTTTTGCTAGAGCGCTCTATACAAGAAGTGCATTATTGAGTGACGCTTTTAAGCGGGTTGTTTTTGCACAGATACGCATTTCTGCAATTAATACGTTTTTTACTGCGATCTATTTAGCCGTAGTATTGCCTTTGATGGGGATCCATCTGCCACTAGTCAAAACCATGATTGCAATCACTTTTGTGGTTGGCTTGATTCCTGTTGTTGGCAATATTATTTCAAATACTGTGATTGTGGTGGTGAGTTTAAGTCAAACATTAGGGGTGGCATTAGGCTCATTGCTGTATTTAGTAGTCATTCATAAGTTTGAATACTTTTTAAATGCACGTATTGTTGGTGGGCAAATACGTGCAAACGCATGGGAGTTATTGATTGCGATGTTGTGTATGGAAGCTGCGTTTGGCCTGATTGGTATCGTGGCTGCGCCTATTTATTATGCATACATTAAAGCTGAGTTACGTGTGCGCGAATTGATTTAACCTAGCCTAAAGGTTAATGCTTAAAAATTAATTGATTCAAGATTAATTGATTCAAGATGAATGGCTAGCCTGAGTGTTCTTGGTTACCCAGTTCAAATTCAATACTCAGGCCAGTTAGTTTTTTTAAGATTCTTTTGCTTATTAAAGCAGTGTGTGTCTACAAGATAATATGATTATGTTCACCACGTTCATACACAATATGCGCACGACCTACCAATAGCGGGTCTAAACTGCCAATTGCATCAAGATCTTTATTGGCGTAGGGCAGTTTGTGCAATACATAACGCATGGCGTTAAGTCTTGCTCGCTTTTTGCAGTCAGATTTAATGACTGTCCAAGGAGAGTCTGCCGTATCAGTATGAAAAAACATCGCCTCTTTGGCTTTAGTGTAGTCATCCCATTTATCTAGTGACGCTAAATCAATTGGGCTAAGCTTCCATTGTTTCAGAGGGTGCATTTCACGCTCTTTAAAACGTCTGCGTTGCTCTGAGCGGCTTACTGAGAACCAGAACTTAATGACATGAATGCCACATCTTGTCAGGTTGCGTTCAAAATCAGGGGCCTGACGCATGAACTCTAAATACTCATCATTGTTACAAAAGCCCATGACACGCTCCACCCCTGCACGGTTGTACCATGAGCGGTCAAATAGCACGATTTCTCCGGCAGTAGGTAGTTGTGTTACGTAGCGTTGAAAGTACCATTGACCACGTTCTACCTCACTCGGTTTTTCCAGCGCAACGACACGTGCACCACGTGGGTTGAGATGCTCCATGAACCGTCGAATAGTGCCGCCTTTGCCTGCTGCATCGCGACCCTCGAATAAAATGACGACACGTTGGCCGGTTTCTTTAACCCATGTTTGTAATTTTAATAATTCAACTTGCAAGCGATACTTTTGCTTTTCATAAGACTTGCGTGATAGCAGGTTCTGATATGGATAACCACCATCACGCCAGTCTTTGGCTAAAGCTTGATCATTACGTATTCTTGATTTGATTGTGTTACTGCTTTTAATCACTGTGAGTGCTTTACTCAGGGCCGCAGCATCATCTGGCGATGCGCCTTTGAGAATGGTGTGCAACGCTTCAGGCAATGTTGATAGATCACTGCTTGAGATGCGTTGAATAATATCTTCTACTGCTTCGATTTTAGCGCTTTGTGCTGCGGCAATTTTTTCACTTACTGCAAAGCTTTCAACTCCACTCTTGGTAGCCTCTGGCGCAACATCACCTAACAATACCTTACGCTGTTTTGATGCGCTTTTAACAGCCTCAGTCGAAGGTGCTTGTGAAACGCCTACAGGTTTCTTATCTTTTTGTTTGGTTGCCATAAAACTATCTCCCACAGTGCTTTAATCACATTCTTATCCTTGCACATTGAGATGTCAAACCCTCTAATCAATTAAAACCACTTTGTTTGATAATTCTCAAACGAAAGTGGTTTTTGTTGCTAGAACAGGCTAGTTACTTACTTTAGTAAATAAAATCGATTCTCTAACGTTTTCCCACTTGTTATTTGATCAAGTTGCGTGCCTACAGACTCGCTTAGCGCTGATAGCCGCTCGTCTGGGTGAGGGTGTGTTTTGAACAATAAGGCAACACTTGCATCACTGTTGCTAGATTGCCCGAGCGTTTGTAATACATCAGCTAACCCATAAGGCTCGTATCCTGCGCGAGTCGCGTAGCTTAACCCCAAACGGTCTGCCTCATATTCAGCAGATTTATCCAGGCTACGGGCGCTGATTTCTGCACCACTGCCAATCGCTTTGCTGACCAGCGCATTGTCTTTTGCATACTTGTCACTTAACAAACCAGCCCCCATGCTCAGTAGCTGTTGTTTTTGTAGGACTTTAAGTTGGTGCTTTTTAACTACATGGGCAATCTCGTGTCCCAAAACACCAGCGAGTTGTGCCTCATTTTGCAACTTTTTATATAGCCCTTTAGTGAGCATGATGTAGCCACCTGGTGCTGCAAAAGCATTTAAATCATCACTTTCTATCACACCAAAGCGCCAAGGTAATTCTGGTCTTTCACTTTGTGAAGCAACCCAGCGACCGACTGAGTTAACATATTTCTGTAGGGCAGCATCTTTGACTAGAGGCGCTGCACCTAGCAAATTGCCAGCGATTTCTCTCCCTAAAGTGATTTCCTCTGACGTGCTTGGATTTTTCCAGTTGAACGTTGTTTCTGGGCTGGCTGTTGTACTGTTAGCTTTTTTGCTTTCTGTGCTGTTTGCCGCTTCAGTCGGGCTGGCGATGCTGTCTGTTTTTTGACCAATTTCTTTTTCTACAGCGTCTTTTAGTGCACCCTTGAGATCAAAAGCAACAGTATTTAAACTCACTACGCCTAACATCGATGCAAGCAGGGTAGAGATTAAGCGGCATTTGTGGCTGGAAACGATGTCATTCATTTTTTTGTAAGTATTCATTGTGTGTCACCTTTCGCTTCTTTTAAGTTCTTAAATGCAATGCTGTTCAAATTGCCGGCCTTAGCAAAAGCACGCCCTTTATCAGCACTTAATGTATAGCTTTCCATTAGTTTTACTTCGTCTTCGTTAAATTTTGCTGCTTTTAACTCTTGTTCACTAAGGCCACGCACGCCAGTGGTGGAAACTACTTGCCCAGTCCCAGCGCGACCACTAGCAACCGCTAATACACCAGCTGCTTGATTGCTTGTTGTGGCTCCTCCACGTTTAACAGAAAGCAGGCGCACCCAACCTGAACCCTTTTTCGCCTTCACTTGTAGCCATGCACCTTGTTTTTTGATGATCTCTAAACTTTCACCACGCGCGAAGTTGCCGGTTACTTTGGCATCTGCGTATGGTTCGCTACGCAGGCTATCATTTTTAAGTGCACTGCCTTTTTCGGCAGTGATACCTGTCCCTGCATAAAGTAAAGGTACCAAACTGCTAAGCATCAGTGCTTGTTTTAAGTAGTTTTTCATGGGTTTTCAGCCTCTAAAATATCTAATTTGATAATGGCTTGAGCAAATAAGCCACGCCATTGGTTAGCCATTGGTTTTTCTGTATTCAATGTGCCGTGATGGAATGTATAACGCGCAGTCACATCTTCTGGAATACCAACGCTTATTGCGAGTTGGTTGAGTTGCGCACCAAGTTGTTTCGCTTCCTCTAACGCTTTATTTGCATCAGCTTCGTTGTCGTGAGCGTATGCCCAGTTGACGATAATCATGTCACTAAACAGGCCCCATATGCCACTTTGTGTGCCTTTTAAGATTTCTACTGTAGCGTGTCGGTTAAGATGTAGCTCTATTTTATGCTGTATTTTTTTGAGCAGGCTATCACTCAATGGTTCTCGTGTTTCAAACATAATCGGCATCAGTAAAATAGCCGCTCCCTTTTTACCAGACTCTACGTCGTTGGCCAGTAAGCGTTGCATTGCGCGATCGTTAGCTAATGCATAAATCTTCGCCACACTAAAATATAGAATAGCCCAAGTGATTGGGCCCGTTAAGTCTAGGTAGGTGTTCGTAAAGTTAATCGCTAGGTATGAAAGTGTAATCAATATAATTTGGCTGCTACTGAAAACTCTAGTCACTGTGTCGCGATCTATGTTGCGGAAAAATGCTAAGGCAGTGAGCCAGATTAGCGTCAAGCTCATGAGGATATATGGCGTTTTTCCACGCCATACTTTTAAGTAATCATCGTGTTTAATGTTATCGATAGCCGTTGCTAATATCTCTACACCCGGATGCGCTTTAGCCATGGCGGTGGCTTTCAAATCAAATAACGATGGTGCTGTAGAGCCAATAATCACGATTTTATCTTTAAACTCATTGGCTGGACGTTTTTTTACCTTACTCGCCATGTCTGCATATACATCACTGAATGTCGCAAATTGGTAAGTAAAAGGCTTACCGCGCCAATTGATGAGCATGTTTTGTGGCAATGTGTCTGAATTAACAGTGGTAAAGTTTGCGACTGCAAGGGGAAGGGATGGCAGAATCCAACCATTTTCATCATGCCAAAGCCTATATTCGCGGACGATGCCATCTTTATCTGGGTAAAT
>CAZZDN010000082.1:0-7847 GCA_964652655.1 uncultured Methylotenera sp. | reverse complement strand
GTCAATATGACATTAAATTTTGGAGCATGTGTGACTGGTATTAAGAACAACATATTAGGCAGACTCAGGTTGCAGCTAAGCGTCGCTGTGATGCTGTTTTTGTCACTGTTCTTTAGCTACCTAGCCGCTGAAGGCTATGACTTCAATAAACTCGCCACGTTAGCTAAACAGAAATATGGGGATGAAGCACATAACGACTTCATTGAGTTGCAACAAATCACGGCATCCCTCAAGAACGCAAGCGAGTCAGAAAAACTCACTCAGATTAATAATTTTTTTAATCAGAAAGTAATGTTTGCTGATGACTCACATGTATGGGGTCAATCAGACTACTGGGCAACACCACTTGAAATGCTTGGCTTGCATGCGGGCGACTGTGAAGATTTCAGTATCGCCAAATACGTATTTCTGAAAGCCACCAATGTCCCCAACGACAAACTCAGGTTGACCTACGTTAGAGCGGAACTGTTAGAAAACAATAGAAAAGTCATTAAAGCGCACATGGTACTAAGCTACTACGCAACACCGCAATCAGAACCCCTCATTTTAGATAATCTTATACCTCAGATATCACCAGCATCAAGCAGAAGAGACTTATCACCTGTATTTAGCTTTAACGATAAAGGACTTTGGGTTGGAAATAGTGCCAAACCAAAATCAGACTCGCTATCAAACCTATCAAGATGGCGTGATGTATTGGCACGAATGCGTGCTGATGGCATTGAATAAATGAAAGTAAGGATGAATTTATGTCACTAATTAAGCAACTATGGTTAGCTATAATTTTAATTCTAGCGTTAGCTTCTAGCGGTAGTTTTATTTTAAGCACGCTGTCTGGCAAGCAATATCTAGAAAAGCAATTGCAAATGAAGAACAACGACAATGCAATCACACTTGCATTATCAATGACACAATTGCCAAAAGATCCGGTAACGCTAGATTTGCTCTTGTCTGCACAATTTGATTCTGGATACTACGAACACATTTTACTAACAGACACCAGTGGTAACATATTAAGTGAACGTAAGAACAAAATTAACAAGACTTATGCACCGCAATGGTTTGTCAACGCAATTCCGTTAGAAGTCGAAGCAGGTGTTGCAGAAATTCAAGAAGGATGGTCGCAATTTGGCACATTAAAAGTGGAAAGCAACACCTCATTTGCTTACAACAAACTTTGGGATGCCACCATACAAATTGCGCTATGGGTATTATTGATTGGGCTAATGAGTTGCTATTTAGGTGGCCAGTTACTTAAAAAAATTCTCAAACCACTTGATGAAGTGGTAGAACAGGCAAAAGCAATAGGTGATAGCCGCTTTATTATGATTAAGGTGCCTAAAACTAAAGAATTTAAAGCAGTGGTTAATGCAATGAATACGCTTTCTAATAGGGTCAAGAAAACCGTCAGTGAAGAGTCTGCAAGACTAGACCAATTGAGGCTTGACAACAACTATGACCATGTCACAGGACTTATGAACTATGAGTATTTTGTCAAGAAGGTGAATGCCAGCATTAGCCATGAGGAATACTTCAATGAAGGCGCAATGGTCATTACAAGAATACTGAACATTGCAGAAATTGATCAAAAACTTGGCTATAAGGAAACTAATCAGTTATTAAAAACAATAAGCAATGCACTCCAAGAACTATGTGGTAAAACCCCTACGCTTTGTGCAGGTAGACTAAGCGGGGCAGATTTCTCGGTATTTTCGAGCCAGCCAGCAGACTGCTATACCTTAGGCACTAGCATCAACAGTGCTTTTGAAAAAGTCAGCAATATCACTGGCCAAGATATCTTGGTAGACTTTCTCACCATCTCCACACGCATCACTAAGTCAGATAGTGCAGAAAGTATTATTGATTCCATAGATCACGTATTGGATGACATTGGCACGGAGGCAAGCAATCACTTACACGTCATCAACTCTGGCGAGCTACATCAGTACCAAGATCACAACCTACAAGAGTGGAAAAATCTTCTGACTTCAGCGTTAGATAACAAGAGAATTAAGCTGGAAAGCTACCCAGTTGTTAATCAAGTTGGCGAACTGATCCACTACGAATCGCCTGTGAGATTACAACTAGCTACGGATGGAAAATGGTTCTGCGCAGGCGAATTCATTACATGGGCAGATAAACTCGACCTAATTAACCGTGTAGATGAGCTTGTATTACAAACCGCGGTAAATTCGCTCGCCAATGGCGCACAAGCGATTGGTCTCAACATATCGGCTAGCGCCATCTGCAATCCTGCCTTTATTGACGCCGCAATGACAAACATTAAGCAACAAATTCAGATTGCAAATAAACTGTATTTCGAAGTGCCAGAGCAAAGTGCATTTGATCACTTCAGCGAGTTCCGTCAATTCTGCGCCGCAGTGAAAGCACTCGGATGCAAAGTAGGTATTGAGCATGTGGGGACACGTATCTCACGCCTGGGTGAACTACATGACCTTGGCTTAGACTATATTAAAATTGATGCATCGTTTATTCGTGACATTAATAAAAATGAAGCGAATAAAACATTACTGAGAGGTTTATGCATGATTGCACATTCAATTGGTGTGATTGCCATCGCTGAAGGTGTGCAAAACAATGAAGAAATTAGCACACTAAAACTCATTGGGATTGACGGGATGACAGGTCCAGGTATCTCTATCTAGGTATATCCATCTTGGTTATTCCGTCACTGAACAACCTAGCGAGAGTCAGCACATCAGTATCAACAGACTTGCTGTGCTGACTTTTAATAAATCAACGCTTGTTGAGCATTAACGCAAGCTGTAACCTATCTTTAGCGCCTAAACGTTCAAAAACAGCGGCTAGATGCGCCTTCACTGTGCGCTCAGTGATATTCAGCACCCTTGCGACTTCTTTATTGCTCAACCCCTTTGCCACCTCAACCGCGACATCTCTCTCCCGACTAGTTAATTTAGCTAATAAGCCATCTACATAAACTGGCTGATTACCAACCAATTGAGTAGATGTTTCAATTAATCGCTGTAACAACTCTTGCCCTAACCATAATCCACCATGACCGATCACGGTTTTAATCTCAATCAACATCGCCGCAGGTGAGTAGGCATGGGCATAACCAACTGCGCCAGCACTTAGGGCAGAAAAACAATCTGCTTGATTCGGCGTGTTTGCCAAGACGACTACCTTAGCCTGTTGGCACTGCGCCAGAATATTAGCCACCCTGTACGCTAATACATCTGGACTTGACTGATTCACGTGCAGCCAAAACACACAATCAGAAAAATCAGCGTCAGTCGCCTCTAGTTTCTGATTAAACTCGGTAACGTCTGAAACAATCTTTGATTCTGGAAAAGCATCAACCCAATGACTAATACGTTCAGATAAATTACTAACAAATATATCCTGCATCTATCTCTCACTAAAAGAATATGACTTTGCTTTTAACACTGGTTTTAATAAATAAGAAAGTACCGTTTTTTTACCAGTCATAATGTCTACTTGCGCCACCATCCCCGGGATAATCGGCAAGCCCTTGCCAAGACTTGATTTAAGCGTACGCACACGTACGATGTAATAAGCATTGCCTTTTTCATCAACGATAGAGTCTGGAGAGATATTCTCTACCACTGCATCCAATGCACCATAAACAGTGTAATCGTAAGCAGTCAACTTCACGACAGCAGGTTGGAGCAAGCTAATAAAAGCAATATCTCTAATCTGCACTTTCGTTTCAAGAATTAACGCATCATCCGTGGGCACCACTTCCATGACCTCTTTGCCAGGCTGAATGACGCCGCCCACCGTGTTGAAGTATAAACGACTTATTTTGCCGTTCACCGGTGATTTCAAAGTAGACTGATTCACTTTATCTTTCAGCGATACACTGACTTCTGACAAGCTATTTAAACGTGCCGTTATCTCATTTAATTCAGTACGCACCTTACTCTGAAAAGCTTGCTGCACCTCTGAAACTTTACGCCTTGCCTCACCAATCGAACTCTCAATTCGGCTAATTTGTGCACGGGCCTGATCAATATCGCCTTTCGCCTTATTTGTTTCACGCTCGAGCTTTAAGATATCGATTTCTGACACTGCACCACTCGAAAGCAAAGGCTTATTGGCCGCAAGTTCTTTTTTTGCTGACTCGTAATTCTTTTCAGCAATCTCTTTACGAAACTGTACTTCTAATAACTCTTTTTCACGCTGAACCATTTGATCACGCGCGATTTCAATCGCTGATGACAACTCTTCTTTGCTCGCGTTATACAACGCATATTCCTGATCATAAATTTCAGGGGCTTCTTTACGCACCTCATCAGGCGGATTAAAACTTGCCCCTTCCGCTAATGCTTTCAACCGATACTGTTTAGCTAAGTAAGATAAATACTGTGACTGATTCTCTCTTAGTGAAGAAACAGCCCGTGTTTCATCAATTCGAATCAGCGGCGTACCTACAGCAACAGACTCGCCTTCACTCACCAAGATTTCTGAAACAATCCCACCGTCTAATGACTGAATCACCTGCACTTGCTTGGACGGAATCACACGTCCATCACCGCGCACAACTTCATCCACCTCTGCAAAAAAAGCCCAAACCACTAGTAGTAATAGTGTTGCCGCAATCGTATACAACAATGACCGTGCTCTGACTGGCGTTTGTTCCAATATCACCAAATCCGCCTCTTCATGCCATGGCAAATCCTCTTTTGTCTCAGTGGGAGTCCATTTATCTAAAAAATAATAAATAGGCTTAGTTAACCAAGATTGGCTTTTTAAAAAACGGTTAATTGTTGCTAGTTTTTCAAATAGATTTTCACTCATAGCGCTTTACCAATCTTGCCATTTCTCAACGCATCTGTGACTTGCTCTTTTGGACCATCAGCTACAATACGGCCAGAATCAATCACAATAATTCTGTTCACTAAGGCGTACAAAGACGAACGATGCGAAATTAACAACAAAGTCTTATTACGGCTATGCTCAACTAATCTTGATCTAATCGCATCTTCACCAGAATGATCCATCGCACTAGTCGGCTCATCTAATAACAACATTGATGGATTATTAATAAATGCACGAGCAACACCAACACCCTGCCGCTGCCCGCCAGACAAGGTTTCGCCACGCTCACCAATCAGCATATCAAAGCCTTTAGGATGCCCGTTTACAAACTCATCAATACCACCCACTTGCGCAGCTGCAATGACCGCAGCATCATCCACATGTGGAGCAGAAATCGTTAAATTATCGCGCATAGAACCATAAAACAACTGTGTATCTTGTTGCACGTAACCCACGCAACGGCGCAATTCAGCTGGGTCAATTTGGCGTGCATCAATGCCATCAATCAGCACTGCACCTTCAGTCGGTTGATATAGCCCAAGAATCAGTTTATGGATGGTCGATTTACCTGAACCCATCCGTCCAAGTATGGCGACGTGCTCCCCCGCTTTGATTTTAAAGGAGACTTTTGTAAGCGCATTACTTTCAGCGCCTGGATACGCAAAAGAAACTTCTCTAAACTCAATATCCCCATTAAATGCCGGCCTTGATAAAAATGTACTATCTGTAGGACGTTCCACTGGTCTTTGCATAATTTCATCAAGTGAGGTGAGAGATGTTGCCGCATTATGGTACTGGGTAAGTAATCCGGCGGTTTGGGCAATTGGTACTAGAGCGCGTGAAGCCAGCATGGTACAAGCAATCAAGCCCCCCATTGTCAACTCACCATTAATCACTAAATAAACGCCCAAAATCACTAAGCTCACGTTAATGAGCTGCTGCATCGTCGTAGCGCCGTTATTGATAGAAGATGACAGTAAACGAAGCTTACTAGAAACCTCGGTCAAAAAATGAGCGCTATGTTCCCATTTCCGTTGCATCTGCCCTTCTATCCCTAGAGCCTTCACTGTTTCTAAGCCAACTAAACTCTCAATCAATGTAGCATTTCTAATCGCACTGGCACGGTACATCGTTTCAGATAAGTCATGCATTTTGGTTTGCACACTAAACGAATAGATGAGAATCACAATTGCCCCTAATAGGACAGGAATAATCATCGGCCACGCAACCCATGCAATCACGGCGATAAAAATTAATGCGAATGGAATATCAATTAACGTAGTAATTGTTGCAGAGGTAATAAAATCGCGGACAGTTTCAAATGAGCGCAGATTAGAAGCAAATGAGCCAACTGAATTGGGTCGTTGCTCTAAACGGATGCCAAGCACTTGCTCCATAATTCGGGCAGACAGCTTAATATCGATTCGAGTACTCGCCCAGTCAAGAAAATAACCGCGCATCGTACGCAGTACCAAATCACCAATAAATATCAATGAAATACCAAGAGACATCACCCACAACGTCTCCGTTGCTTGGTTAGGCAACACGCGATCATAAACATTCATGGTAAATAGCGGCATGGCTAGCGCAAACATATTCACGACAAATGCCGCCACCATAATATCTCGGTAAATTCTGCTGTTTTCAGCGAGAGAACCCCAAAACCAGTGACGCACAGCCACCTGACCAACATTAGGCGCACGCTGATCGAAAGTAAACTTAAGCTTAGCTACGATTAAATAGCCTGCACTTCTAGCCATTAAATCGTCTAACGGCACAGAGACTTCTATATCGCCTAATTCAGGGTAAATTACGCCAGCGACCTTAGTCTCAAGATTAACGTTGGTAATCACGCATGCTTCATCATCTTTTAACAACAAAATAGCAGGCAAAAACTCCTGCTTTGTTTTATCTAATGATTTTTTGAGAATAGTGGTCGCTAAATGCACACGGCTAGCAGAACGCTTCACCAACGCTGGCGTCATTTTCCCATCACGTAGTGGCAACCCGGAAACTAGCGCATCGCGCGAAGTGGCAACGCCATGCAGACGGCAAACCAAAAGCAAACTATCTAGTAATGTATCTACCACACCCTCGCTAGCTACTTGGCTTACATCGTCCTGACGCATCAATTTACTCTCTAAGAATTTATTTTGGTTACATTATGTTACGAATTTACGTATCGTACTAAGTATTATGTAATGTCCACAATAGTATTAGTGGTAAATAGTATTATATTTTTAGGAAATTAGCACCTAGCCATTAGGATGATTGACAATCAAAAACTACTTTCAACCGTAAAATATACAAGTAAAAGCGGAGCATACATACCTTAACGGCATATCCTGCGGTTTTTACCTTTACAGCCTTCAAATAACCAAGCCTCGCCTTTTTCTATGTAATAGGCATCTGCATTCAGCATTACATACTGGTCCTGATGAATAATTGATGTAGAAATCAGTAACTCAACACCTGTCTCACCTGGATTCGTTGCTTTATATCCGTCATACGCAGCTGCCGTGGCGACAGAGCCTAAACCAAGATTGGTCTTTGACCAATATCTCAAAGCATCACGTAACACCCAAAAACCAGCAACACCGCCTGTGGCAAGCCCTGGTTGATATCCGAAAACCTTGGGGTCAAAAAATGACGCATGGCGAATCACCTGTGCCTCATAGCCAACTTCAATGGCACCCTGTTTAGTGGCAGATACGGTATAACCTGCATCGATCAACCCAGCAATCATATACTTACGAAAAGCACGACCAAAGTCAGTATTACTGTTTTCAGCAACATACAAACGGCTACCAGCTAAAGACGGTTGTTTTGATAATGCCAATCTAGTTTGCGCAACCGCATCGTTCGCAATTAATCCCCAATGTTGGACTGCCATTGCTTTTTTCTGCGATGTATGTTCAAAATTCTTGGCTTGTGGAATGCTAGTAGCACAGCCTGAAATAATAAAGAATAAAAATACTGCTGATAATCCTACACATTTCATTTTTAATCCTTCAAGTTAAAAT
>CAZZDN010000081.1:0-7911 GCA_964652655.1 uncultured Methylotenera sp. | reverse complement strand
AATACCGGCCTGTCACGCCGGGGGTCGCGGGTTCGAGTCCCGTCCACTCCGCCAATATTTTAAAACCCTTACAAGCATGTGTTTGTAAGGGTTTTTTCTTTTGTGCTGATCGCGTATTTACTACAACAAACTTCTACTAAACTCTACTTCACCAAATGTTAGACTAGGCTAGAGAGTTAGACTAGGCTAGAGGCTGGGCTAGAGCTATCGACTAAAGCAATCTATCGTTGTATTCGATTGAATACGCCACATACTTAAATCTTAAATATTCATTTAGGCGCAAAGCATTTTGACCACATACACAAACTGCAATATTCTATTTTCATACAGACGACTACCAAAGCGTAAGTAGATCAATCGACGATGTGAGAGATGAGAAAATAGCCTTCAACTATTCTCTCAAAACCATTGCTTTAAGATTTCGCGTGCAGCATCAAATGAGAACTGCTTGATCTCTCGCTCAAATTTTTGGGATGATGCGCCCAATCCCGACTTAATTGCATCTGCATGCTTTTCATAAAACACAATTGATGCAGCGTCATTCTCAGCGAGCATAGCATCCAAAGTTTTTAATAATGCTAGTGGCACTTCTATGCTTGCGTTATCGTTGTTTATAGCGTTATTTACGCCATCATTTTGCTGCTGAGGCACAACGACTGGCAATACTGCTGCAATTTTAATCAATTCATTGCTAATCGATTCGATTTTGGACGCAATCGTATCTGCTTTAAATAAAGTATCTTGATCCCCACGCAAAAGCTGCTCTAACTCACCAGCAAAAGTAGCTAAACCATCAGCACCTAAGGTAGCGGCAGCACCTTTTAACGCATGTGCAGAGTGCCTCGCTGTAACGAAATCCTCTTGCGCAATTAACTGACGCAACTGAGCGGAGTCATCGGCGTGTGCATTCACAAACTCAGCCAACAAGTTTAGATATTTTTCAACATTACCTCGCAATGCTTCAAGCACACGAGACATATTGATACCTGGCATCGTACGCAATTGCTCAAGGGCGACTTGAATGACAACATGATGCTCATGTGTTGCACTAGGAGATGAACTCGCAGGTATATTATTGGCTGATGTTTTATTGCCTGATACTAGAGATGCTTCCAACTGTTGCGTATCCCCCATCGGGATATCAGTTACGCTATCTTTTCTGGCAGGTAACCATTTCAGCAAAGTGCTATAAAGCAATTTTGGCTCAACAGGTTTAGCAATAAAATCATTCATCCCTGCGCTAAAGCAAGCATTTCTATCTTCATCAAAAGCATTCGCAGTCATGGCAATAATCGGGATTTCCTCATACCCAGGCAATTGACGAATCAACTGCGTCGCTTCTATGCCTCCCATATTAGGCATGTACATATCCATTAACACCAAATCATATTGTTTATTTTTCACTTTAGATAACGCTTCAACACCATCAACCGCACTATCTAAAGCCAGCCCCGCATTGCGTAGCATTTCTATCGCAACCTCTCGGTTAATGGCACTGTCATCAACCAACAATATTTCAGCACGTTGATGATGCTCTTGAAGCTGGGATTCCGCATCGCTTAGCAAATTTGTGCCATACATGAGCATTGAATCAGATTGGCCACGTTGCAATCTAGCAGTAAACCAGAATGTACTACCAATGCCCACTTCACTCTCAATACCGACTTCGCCCCCCATCATCGTGGCTAATTTGCGTGTAATCGCAAGCCCTAGCCCTGTACCACCATATTTTCTGGTAATCGTATTATCCGCTTGCTCAAATGCTTGGAACAGCTTTTCCGCACGCTCTGGACTAAGACCAATACCGGTATCAGTCACTTCAAATCTGGCTAAAAAGCTATCGCCATTATCTTCTAACAATTTGGCACTTAAACGCACTTTGCCGTGCTCTGTAAACTTGATTGCATTTGCAGCATAATTGAGCAATGCCTGACGCAAGCGGGTAGGATCCCCACGCAATAATGGCGGCAAATCACCTTGGTCTATTTCTATCTGCAAGCCTTTATCTCGCGCACTTTCACCAATAATAGAGTCAATATTATCCAGTACACTAGATAAATAGAAATCTGTCGTTTCCAACACTAACTTGCCAGACTCAATTTTGGATAGATCTAGAATATCGTTAATAATGGCCAGTAAGTGGCGACTTGCACTGTCAATTTTATCTAATCGCTCGACTTGCTGTGGTGTTGCGCCAGCACGACGTAATAGATGCGTCAATCCAATAATTGCATTCATTGGCGTGCGAATTTCATGGCTCATATTCGCTAAAAATGTACTTTTGGCATGATTCGCCGCTTCGGCTTGCTCACGCGCTTCGCTTAGCTCTACCGTACGACTCTGGATCAACTCTTCTAGATGGTGACGATGCTGATCCAACTCGGCTGCAACGCGTTTTTTCTCGGTAATATCCTCTTTTACCGCAACGTAGTTGCTCACACTTCCATCAGCGGCACGTAGCGGCGTAATAATCGCAAATTCATTGTACTCAGAACCATCTTTACGTCGATTAACGAACTCACCTTTCCAGGCTTGACCCTGGCTTAACTTAGCCCACATCTCTTTATAAGTGGATTCTGGCGTTTGGCCAGAATGTAAGATGTTAGAGTTTTTACCCAACACATCTTCACGGCTATATCCAGTTGCTTCAACAAATGCCTGATTAACATATTCAATCTGCGCATTTGTGTTAGAAATCACAACACTTTCGGGGCTCTGCTCTATCGCTTGCGAAAGCTTACGCAGCATTTCTTCATTGGCTTTACGTGCTGTGACATCAGTAATAAATCCATGCCAAAGCACACCTCCATCGAGATCAGCTTCTGGCATTGCATTGCCAGATAGCCAACGAACGGTTGCTTCATCAAACTTAACTCGATACTCATGTCGCCAAGGCGTTAATGTTTGTGCTGAGGCTTTAATAGACTTAGCAACGCCCTCATAGTCATCTGGATGAATAATTGCGTGCACAGGGGATGCATCATCAATCACATCACTCGCACTTACACGATAAATTTCTTGAATACCCTCGCTAGCATAGGGGAAGCATGCTGTACCATCCGCACGCAAGCGATATTGGTACACCATGCCAGGCAATCGATTGGTAATTTTTCTCAAGAGGCCGGCGGCCTGGTCACGCTCAGCTTCCGCTTGTTTGCGCTCAGTCAAATCCGAGTTCGTGCCAGAAACACGCAGTGGCATGCCATGTTCGTCACGTAAAATAAATCCACGTGATAGCACTGGTACATAATGTCCGTTTTTGTGCTGCATTCTGAATTCAATTTCGTAACTACTTGAACTACCTTGAATCACTTCATCAAACGCTTGATTGACCGCATCCAAATCCTCTGGATGTACAATCTGTTGCCATAACCCCGCACCGACGACTAGCTCGTTCGGTTGGTAGCCTAGCATTTCCCACCAATGATCTGAATAATACAAATCGTTGGTGACTAAGTTCCAATCCCAAGGTGCGTCTCTTGAACCACGTAGCACCAATTGCAAACGCTCTTCGGATGCCTGTAGTGCACTTTCAATGGTTTGACGCGCCTCTTCTTGCGCAAAAGTATCCAAGGCAAAACTGATGTCACTGGCCATTTCAATCAGCAGTGCTTGCACTTCCTCATCGAATGAATTTGTGACAGTGGCATAAATATTAAGTGAGCCAATCGAAACACCATTACACCTAATTGGTAACGCTGCAGAGGCACGCCATCCCGAGTGAATTGCACGCTCATGCCAGGGCTGAGTGATGGGGTCGTTAACAAAATCTTGAACCCAAACTGGACGATTCTCCCTGATGGCAACCCCTGTCGGTCCCTGACCATATGGGCTAGTTGGATCGGTGTTGATGTTGATATTATCCATATAATCATGCTCATCCCCAGCAACCGCGACCGATTTCACTTTCTGACCATCCTCTGCGACAAGGCCTATCCAAACCATCTTGAAGCCGCCAAACGCTACTGCATCACGACAAATATGCTGGAACAACTCCTCTCGGTTAGCGCTACGCACAATGGCCTGATTACAGTGAGTCAACACTGAATACAGTTGCGTGAGGTGATTGATTTTCTCTTCTGCCAACTTTTGCGCAGTGATATCTTCATACATCCCCAAAATACCCACTATTTGATTGTTCTCATCTTTAAGTGGGACTTTAGAAGTACGAAGCCAGATCTTATTGCCATCTTTTGTGGTCTGCGCTTCCTCATAAAATAATTTAGCCACGCCTGAATCCATCACCGCGAGGTCATCCATGCGATATAGATCAGCCTCCGTGGCCCAACTCATTTGATAATCATCCTTACCAATTAACTCTTTTGGATGATTTAGGCCTGAATCTTTGGCAAACAAGGTATTACAACCCAAATAACGTAATTCCTTATCTTTCCAGAAAACCCGTATTGGTGCGGTATCAATCACTTTAAACAACAGATCCCGCGCATGCGCAATCTCGGTTTCAGCTTTTACACGATCAGTAATATCTTGCAGCGTACCGTGCGAAGTAATTGGATTACCGACATCATCAAATATTGTAAAGCAGCGCTCTTGCACCCACTTAACACCTCCGTCAGGCATGAGCACTCTGTGTTCTGCTTCATAATCAGTTCGCTGCACTAGAGATTGCTGATAATCATGATTGATGCGCGCTCGGTCTTCAGGGTGAACGATTGCTAAAAACGACTCATAAGTGACTTCAAATTGCTGAGGAGATAACTCAAGCAAGGTATAAACATTGTCACTCCAAAATAACTTTCCAGTTGTGTGATTCAGCGTCCAGTTACCTAATTTAGCAATCGCTTGCGCTTCTTTTAATAAGAACTCACGTTGACGCAAGCTATCTTCAATATCTTTACGTTCTGTAATATCACGAGAAATACCAAACAACCCAACCACATCGCCCTGTGCGTTGCGCATCGGGCCTTTTGAAGCTAAATAAGTACGAGACCCGAGTGGGGTTTCCATCGTCTCTTCATAGGTGTTTAACACCATACTTTCTAGCGTATGAAAATCATGCTCACTCATGTTTTTAGCAATATCAGCGGGCAGTAGTTCTGCATCGGTTTTGCCCAATATTTGCGGTACGCTCGCACCAAGCGCTTTTGCTGCTTCAGGATTCACCAACACATAACGTCCACCTAAATCTTTAATATAGATAGCGTCTGAAGAGTTCTCCGCCAACATTGCAAGCAATTGATTACTATGAGACTTTTCCGCCGCCATTGCTAACTGCTGTTCACGCAGTTGTTGCCGCCACAACATCACAAGTGCCATCATTAATGTTGAAATAGCAGCAAATGCGATGAGACCAATCCAATACAGGCTATTCCAAAGTGCAGCAAACACTTCTTCTTCATCAATTTTGGCTATAAGACGCCAGTCTGTACCTGCAACTGGGGTGTATGCCGCAAATACGCCCTGACCCCGGTAATCTTTTGCTTTTATCGTGCCCGGTTTCGTGTCCTCTAGTGCAAATTTTGCGACAACCGACTTTTCTTTGAGGGATAACTTTAGTCTGAATGCCTTGTCTTTTTGTTGCCTTAGTCTATTCAAATAGAGAATCTCATCCCCTTGCTGACTTACTAATAAAGTTTCTGCACTACGACTGAAATTTGGCCAACTTTCTATCAATGGATAAAGAAATGTATTTGCTGACATTCTCAACACGATGGCAAAAGCAGCATCACCAGGCCTTAAATACTCCGAAGGTAAGGGCAAAATCCAATCGATGTAAGCGTTACCATCCCGAGTGGAAATCAATTCACCATGACTTGGTTTTTTCTGCGCTAAAACTGTGTTTAAGTGTGATGCATCGATAGAAATGTTTTCCTCAATTGATGTTACCGCCATCAAAACTTTACCCGCTCGGTCCATGATCATGACATCTTCGTAGCCATATGAGGCTACGTAATCAGTAAATCTGTGTTTAATTTCTGCAGCAAGCTTAGCGTTTGAAGGTTGTCGGGAAAACGCGACAACATCAGACATCAGTCTATGAGACGACAGCAATATGAAACCATCGGCTTCTCGCTCATTCAGCCAGGCTTCAATTTGTTTAGCTTTTAATTTCGCAACGACGCTTAAATCACTGAAAGCCTTTTGTTCTATTTCTGGCACTTGCATTTGATAGAAGCTAACGCCAGCTAGGGGTACCACTAAAGTGAGTAAGGTGAAAGATAAATACAAATGATTAATAGGTGATAAACTTTTTTTCGCTTCATGACCTAATGTGATAGCAATTAACTTTTCACACCAAACCTGAAGTAGCAAATAGAGTAAACCGCTGGTGATCAGCACAAACAGCCAGCCTTTCATACTCATGGCAAGATTGGCTTGCTGAGATTGAGAAAACAACTGCAAAACAAAATGATCAGAAAATATAATCCATAGACTAGAGAAAATTGCATAAACAATGACCGGGCGATACATGGCCCAGCGAATTTTCTTAACCTGATCTTGCGTTTGTGGGTAATGCTGGTGCAATTTCAACCTAATCTTATCGAGCACCAAATAAAGTAGAACACTGGTGAGCGCAACGAAGAACCACCCTTTTAACATGCTAAATAATTCGACTAGATCAGCACTTTCAAACAGTTGAATTAGTGCTTTATCTGAGAAAAGTATCCATATACTTGCCAAAATTGCATAAGCAATCACAGGCTTGAGTATGGTTAAACGAGGAACCGAGTAGGTCATCAGATCCGAACTGAGCAGATCATTAGTTTGAGAAAATATTGGCAGATTTTGCTTGGTCATGACCAATCAATCATTAAGCGAGATTATTATCTAAATCAGCAAATTGCTTACCAATTGCAATAAAATCATCTAAGGCTTCTATAAAAACATCAACTAATGTTGGATCAAAATGCTTGCCTTTGCCAGCCAAAATAATATCGCGAGCAGCGTCACTAGTCATCGCAACTTTATAGGGTCTAACACTCGTTAATGCATCATAAACATCAGCTAATGCCATCACTCTTGCAGCCAAGGGGATTGCCTCTCCAGCTAAACCATCTGGATAGCCACTTCCATCCCATTTCTCATGATGCCAATGTGCAATTTGTTTAGCGATTGATAAAAATGGCAAAGGCATGCTCATTTCATCTTCTGCCTTTTGAATCGCATCGCTACCTAGCTTGGCGTGCGTTTTCATTATCGCGAACTCTTCATCCGTTAACTTACCTGGTTTGAGCAAAATATAGTCTGGAATGCCAACTTTGCCGATATCATGCAGTGGCGCAGATCGGGCAAGCAAATCAATATAGTGATCGCTCATCTGCGATTTGTATTGCGGATATTGTTTTAAGCCAGAAGCTAAACGGTGGACATAGTTCTGTGTGCGTCTTAAATGATTGCCAGTTTCTGGGTCTCGGATTTCTGCCAAATGTGCTAAAGCACGAATACTCACCTGCTGAGTGAGATCATTCTCAGCCATTCTTTTAGCAACTTCCGCCTCTAGCAAATCATTCTCGTTTTTAAGCCAATCACGCGCGCGCTTAACATCTAATTGGGTTCGCACGCGCGCTAAGACGACTGCTGGTTTAATAGGCTTTGAAATATAATCAATCGCTCCAAGCTTGAGGCCTCGCTCTTCATCCTCAGAATCAGACAGCGCTGTGACAAAGATTACTGGGATATCTTGCGTAGTCGGATTTTTCTGCAACTGACTTAATACCGCATAACCATCCATTTCTGGCATCATGACATCTAACAAAATCAAATCAGGCTTAGGAGCGGAGGTTGCTATACGTAATGCATTAGCGCCAGAAGTAGCTGCTAACACTTTGTAAGTTGGCATGAGCAACTCACTAAGTACATGTAAGTTTTCTGCAACATCATCAACGATCAGTATCGTTTCTTTTTTTTCTGCTAGCATAACAGCCTCAACCATGTTGATTGATTAATTAA
>CAZZDN010000080.1:0-8159 GCA_964652655.1 uncultured Methylotenera sp. | reverse complement strand
TAGGCTTCTAACCCCTAGTCCGGTTGCCCTACATGGCAGCGATCGGGTAGGGTTGCGAGTTAACATCCCAAGTGATTGAATTATTTACATTAAGTCTAAGGCACAGATTACATATGAAAAATTAATGTTGAGCCAATTGCTTACGCGTAGTATCTGTGTGAATACGTACTATTACGTTGCATAGCGGTCGGAGAATTGATTTGTTGCGAGTGTGGATAGGCAGTTATACCTAGCAAAAGAAAGAGGTAGAAATTGCAAATCATAGCGCTTTCTACCTTAATTTATTTACTTTGTTTCTCAGCTATTGATTTTAGCTAGGCTGTAAATACACGCACATTTCTAGGATAGACATGTACATGTTGCGCAGGTGTTAGCTGAAGTTCACGAAAACGTTCTTGCGTGAGTTCTGCTTCGATTAGTTCAGTATGGTCATGGCGTTCTAGCTCGACTTTAACTAACGGCCCAACTGCATTTACATAACGCACAATTGCTTCAAAGCCGACACGGTCTGCTTTTTTCGTATTATAAATCTCAATATCATGTGGACGCACGAATGCTACCGCAGGCGTGTTTTGCGTATCCGCATGTGCTTCTAATTTTAAATCTACTCCTGCCACCTGCGCTGAGCCTTGATGAATATGGCTATCGAACTGATTCACATTGCCTAAGAATTGATAGACAAAAGGGGATACTGGGTGGTCGTATACTTCTTGTGGCGTACCAATTTGTTCAATCTTGCCACGGTTGATTACCACAACACGATCAGCGACCTCTAGTGCTTCTTCTTGGTCATGTGTTACGAAGATGCTGGTGATGTGTAACTCATCATGTAAACGACGAAGCCAGCGGCGTAGCTCTTTACGTACCTTAGCATCTAACGCACCAAATGGCTCGTCTAGTAGCAATACTTTGGGCTCTACCGCTAGTGCGCGCGCTAGCGCAATACGTTGACGTTGACCACCAGATAGCTGCGGTGGGTAGCGGTCTGCCAGCCAATCCAATTGTACTAACTCTAATAACTCATGCACACGACGCTTAATTTCTGCATCAGATGGGCGTGTCTGTTTAGGGCGCACACGCAAACCAAACGCAACATTTTCAAATACAGTCATGTGGCGGAATAGTGCATAGTGTTGGAATACAAATCCGACTTCACGTTCCTGGACTTGGCGTTCGGTGGCGTCATTGCCGTGAAATAAAATATTACCTGAGTCTGGTGTTTCTAAGCCGGCGATGATGCGTAACAACGTTGTCTTGCCGCAACCAGAGGGGCCCAATAAAGCCACAAGCTCCCCGCTAGGAACGTTCAGGCTTACATCGTTGAGTGCGCTAAATTGCCCAAAATTCTTTTTAATATTACGTATTTCAATGCTCATGGTTGTATTCCGAAGTAATGGTTGTGCAAATAATGAATAACTTGTGAGCTAGGCAGACTCATGTTGACTGGCGCCTCTAGCAACCTGCCATTCAACAAAGGTTTTGAGTGCTAAAGTCACCAAGGCAAGCAATGCTAGCAATGAAGCCACCGCAAACGCAGCTGCATAGTTGTATTCGTTATATAAAATTTCTACATGTAGGGGTAGGGTGTTGGTCATGCCACGGATATGACCGGAGACAACCGAAACGGCGCCAAACTCACCCATCGCGCGTGCATTGGTCAAAATCACGCCATACAGCAAGCCCCACTTCACATTAGGTAGTGTGATGCGCCATAAAATTTGCCAGCCAGATGCACCCAATACCAAGCCGGCCTCTTCTTCATCTTTACCTTGCGCTTGCATCAACGGAATCAATTCTCTCGCTACAAATGGGAACGTGACAAAGACTGTAGCCAGCACAATGCCTGGAATAGCAAAAATGACTTTGATGTCGTGCTCAACTAATGCCGAACCGAACCATCCTTGTAATCCAAAAATTAACACGTAAATCAAACCAGCAATCACTGGGGATACAGCAAACGGTAGATCGATTAAGGTAATTAATATGCTTTTACCTTTGAATTCAAATTTAGTAATCGCCCAAGCAGCAGAAACTCCAAATACTAAGTTAAGTGGTACTGAAATCAGCGCAGCGATAAACGTGAGCTTGATTGCTGATAAAGCATCCGGGTCAACCAAGGCGGTAATGTAAGTATCAAATCCTTTGCGTAAGGCTTCAGTAAATACTGCGGCTAATGGCACAAAGAGGAAAAGGGTTAAAAACATGAGGGCAATGGCAGTTAATGTGTAACGTATCCATGCTGGCTCAGATGTTGCGCGACTGCGCTCTACCTTGTTTCGGTAACTACTGTATTGTGTGGTTGCGGTAGCTGACATAAATGTCCTAATATAATTGGTGATTAATATGGTTTTATTAATTAGGTGGAGGAACTGCGGTTGCGATTTGCCCACCATTGCAAACCGTTAATCGCAAATAGTAGCAAGAATGAAATCACTAACATGACGACCGCAACGGCAGTCGCGCCTGCATAGTCATATTGTTCTAATTTAGTAATAATAATGAGCGGCGTAATCTCTGAAACCATCGGCATATTGCCCGCAATGAAGATCACCGAACCATACTCACCAATGGCGCGTGCGAAAGCTAAGGCAAAGCCTGTGAGCAGTGCAGGAGCAATTGCGGGGAAAATAATTTTGAAGAAGGTCTGCAAGCGATTAGCGCCTAAGCTAGCCGCAGCCTCTTCGGTTTCAGCTTCCAAGTCTTCTAACACTGGTTGCACGGTGCGTACTACAAATGGCAAGCCTATAAAGGTCAATGCGACAATCACTCCAATCGGGGTGAAAGCTACCTTGATGCCAAGGGGTTCTAGCCATGAACCTATCCAGCCGTTAGATGAGTAAACTGCGGTAAGGGCAATGCCAGCGACTGCTGTTGGTAAGGCAAAAGGTAAGTCTACGATGGCGTCAATCAGCTTTTTCCCTGGAAACTGATAGCGTACGAGTACCCATGCGGTAAGTAACCCGAATACAGCATTAATCAATGCACCAACTAGCGAGGCACCAAAGGTAAGCTTATACGATGCCACCACGCGTGGTGCAGTGATGACATCCCAAAACTCAGGCAAGCTGAGTTCTGTCGTCTTGATAAAGGCTGCGGACAAAGGAATAAGCACAATGAGGCTTAAGTAAAATATTGTAAAACCAAGTGACAGGTTAAAGCCTGGGAGTATGTTTTTTTGCTTAGCCATAATGTTGTTTAGTATTTTGATAGCGTGTTAATTTAACCGATAGATAAATAACAATTAAATAATATTTAATTGTTTCTATATATCTAATTGTTATTTATGTGGCTGTGCAGGGTTTGCCGGTGTTGAACTACGCGACTTTGTGTAGTGTAGAGAGCTTGTTTAATGCAGATGAAGGCTGTAGTGCTTTAGCATTTACTGGGCGTGCTAGAAAGTAACCTTGTACGAATTGCCCACCTGACTCAATCGCAATATCGAGTTGGGTTTGTGTTTCAATCCCAGTAATAATGGTTTTTGCGCCACTTTCATTAATCAGACGAATGAGGCCTGGCAAGATTTTTTGCACACGATGGTTGCCTTCAGCTTGTTGGATAACGCTTAAGTCCAACTTCACGTAGTCCGGTGAAAGTTTCCACAACCTATCAATATGTGATTTTTTACCGCCAAATCCATCAATTGAAATGTGGTAGGCGCGGTCGCGATAGTTGTCAATCGCTTCTGAGAGTTGCTTGTCTTGCTCAATTTCGCTTTCTTTAATTTCGATAACGACACGATGTGTTGGAACCGAGTTGGCATGCAAGATGCGCTCAAATACTTTACCGTGTGTATTCACAGAAACCAGTAACTTTGGGTGTACGTTCAGGAATAGTAACCCGTTTTCTGCGTAGATCTGCTTAAAGTTTAAAATGTGTAATGTTCTAGCAACGCGGTCAAATTGAACCAGTTTGCCGGTTTGTTCAGCATAAGTGAAGGCGAACTCAGGAGTGCTGGTTAGTTCGCCTCCGAGGGATGGTCGTAAAAATGCCTCGTGACCAATTAAGTCGCCTACTGAAATGTCGTAAATAGGTTGAAACGCAGTATTGAGTTGCACACCAAGAAACGTACTATTAAATTCACCGGTTGATTGCTCCACTAAACCATAGTCGTCTAGATCGAGAAACAAAGATTCCTTGAGTTGCAATCTTAATTGCTCAATGGGTGAAACGATATTATTTGATACTGTCATTTTTATATCCTTTTAAAACATTCAAGCAGGCTAAGCATTCATGACTTTGTCATTATTTTTGATAAATCTGGTCAAAAGTACCGCCGTCTGAGAAGTGCGTCTTTTGTGCTTTTTGCCAACCCCCAAATACATCATCAATCTTGATTAGGCTGACTTTTGGGAATTGCTTCTCATATTTAGCAGCGACAGATGCTAGTGTCGGACGATAATAGTTTTTTGCTGCAATCTCTTGACCCTCTTCACTGTATAGGTACTCTAAATAAGCCTGTGCCACCGCGCGGGTTTTTCTTTTATCCACAGTCTTGTCGATGACGGTAACTGGCGGCTCTGCCAAGATTGACAAAGATGGAATCACAATTTCAAACTTATCTGGACCAAGCTCTTTTTGGGCTAAGAATGCCTCATTTTCCCAAGAGATAAAGACATCGCCGATGCCACGCTCTACAAAGGTGGTGGTAGATCCACGGGCGCCGCTATCAAGCACTGGTACATTCTTATAGAGCTTGCCTACAAACTCACGTGCTTTTGCGTCATCATTGTTATTTTGCTTGAGCGCATAGGCATAAGCAGCCAAGTAATTCCAACGGGCGCCGCCTGAGGTTTTAGGGTTAGGGGTAATCACGGAAACGCCTGGCTTAATTAAATCATTCCAGTCTTTAATGTTTTTAGGATTGCCTTTGCGCACCAGCAAAACAATCGTAGATGTGTATGGCGAGCTGTTGTGTGTTAAGCGTTTTTGCCAATCTTTAGGGATGAGCTTCGCCTTTGCACTGATTTCATCGATATCGTAAGATAGTGCCAGTGTCACTACGTCCGCTGGGAGGCCATCAATCACAGCTCGCGCTTGTTTGCCAGAGCCGCCGTGTGAGGTCTTGACGGTGACTTTGTCGCCACTTTTCGCTAGCCAATATTTACTGAATGCCGCGTTGTAATCTTGATATAACTCGCGAGTCGGATCATAAGATACGTTCAGTAACGTAATCTCTGCAGCCAAGCTGGTTAGCGGTAAGAATATTGAGCCAATTAACAGGGCTACCTTTAATTTTTTAAATAGTTGCATGGTATTTTCTTTCTAGTTGTTTAAGGATTAAAAACCTAATAGCGTTAACTCTGTATAAAAGAAGTCTGATGAGCTGGCACGGGTTGCATCGTTATTGTTAGATCCGATCTTTACTGCGTCCTTCACAAAGTCACCAGCCCAGAAGTGTGCGTAGCCGATATTTAAGGATGCGTATTGATTAATAGGGAAGCGAACGCGTAAATCCACTTCTTTGCCTAAATCGCTGCCACTTTTACCTGTTCTATCACGTAAATTACTACCTGCTTGCCAGCGGTCTGATGCGTCATCCAAACGGTACCAACTGAATGTCGTATCGACTTTGACGTTGTCTAGGAACGACACTTTTGGTTCGAACTCCAAATGTAACTTCGGTGTTCTGATGTTCTCCATTTGGATATAGTCATTATTAGACCAAGGCCTTGCGAACCCAAATAATCGTTCGAAGCGTTGGTTGTCGGTGCGGTCAGTCCCACTAGCTGGGCTGCTATCGCCACTCGCCACACCATAGTAAGCACTGACTCTTGGTTTCCATGTGTTTTTAAAGGTGTAACCTACTTCGGCGCCGTATGAGTAGGCATCGTGATCTACATTAATTTTGCCTAACGCGTTGCTCAAGAAGCGATCTTGGTTACCCCATTGTTTGACATAGCTTGTGTCATAATCCCAGCCAGAGTTAAATGCACCATAAGCGCGTAAACCAGCCGTGTGAATCTTGCGGTCGATTTGGACTCTACTTAAATCTGCCCCCGTTAACTCCTGTCCGCCACCGTTGTATTTCACTTTATTGCCATCTTGTTTCAGTAAAAAATAGTAAGGTTGCAAAGTCACATATTCAGACCAGCGGCGCCAATCGCCAATTACGCCATAAAAATCTTGTGCATGGTCTACTTCGTCTAATTGTTTAGTAAAACGTTGCACAGGCTTCACGGCAAATGCTTCTAATTGCCAATCGTTCTTTTTGTCACCGATGTTAGCGCGTACACCTTGAAACGTATTAGTTGTGTTACGCCATTCATTACGAGCAATTAATCGACGATCTAATGACTCCCAAGCCAAGCGGCCGCCACGCACCCAGAATGGACGGTTGTTACCTAAGTCATCTTTACCGAAGATAGACTCTTTGAAGTGGAGTTCAAGATAACCTTGTAAAATATCGGCTTGATTCACATCGCGGGTATCATATGCACGCGTGTAGTCCCCGTTGTTTCTGCGCGAGTCTTGCAGTTCAACGGCAAAACGTAATGGATCCAGAATTTCTTTTACGCCAATGTATGCGCGTGTGCGTAATAGTAATGGATCGTCGATATTTTCATCGGCGCGACGGAAATCGTTGTCACGATGTTCATACCTAGCACGATACTCTAGCCCTAGATCCAGCCAGTTCACATCACTAAAAGCATCGTAATCCTTTAGCCAAGTTTTATTCGCCTGCTTAACATAGCGAGGAGGCTCGCTTTCTTTCTGGGTTCCGTAGCTTCTACGCTCTACGTAATAGCCATTAGCGGCTTTTGCAGCAGCTTTTGCCTCATCCGCAATTTCTTTTAGACGCGCTTTTACTTTTTCTTCTTGCTCTAAGTCCTCGATACTTTTTGTTGTTTGTGTGGTGTTGTCAGCTAGTTTAATTTCAGCTTCATTCGCATATGTAAGCCCGCTGCTAAGCAATAGAGTGCTGATCAGTAATGGCTTTACCAGATTGTTACTATTTAAGAGACGATATTTATTTTGCATGATGATCCTTATTTTTAGTGCCTGCTAGGTTGTGTATTGGTTGACCAGCACAAGCCTAATGAATAATTTTTTTTAAGTCGCTTCACTGTTGATTTTGTTCAGTGTAGTAGACGTATTTCTTTTTGGTAAGTCTTGCTTGGTATGGCTAAAGCGCTGCCGCTCTCTTTTTTCAATTTGCGTCACCCGTCCCTCGTGCACAATAATCTCTACAGAGCCAAAACCTGTACCGTTCTTAAGATTTTCTACAGTACGTAAAATTTCCTGTGCAACGTTTTGAGGTAGTATTTTGCTAGTCATAGTCGCGATAACAATTGAATTAGTAAGAAAGTACGCACTATAAATAAACTGTTTAATAATTAAAAATAATTTATTTGTATAAATTTATAATTGAAATGCATATAGAAGGCTAAATCCCCCCAAAAGTATAAAAAGCACACTTAATTAACTGTAGTGTTTCCAATTCATTGAATTGATTGGTATAATGCGAATGAATTTTTTGATGGGCTTTGAGCCCATTTTTTGTTTCTGCAATCTGCGCATTAAGATGGTTGGTGTTCAGATTGTCTAGTGATGGTGAAGGGTCGATTGATGCAAGATTTGCAAACGTTAATAGAAAAGTCTGTAAGCCAGCTAGGCTATGAGCTTGTTGATTTGGAGATTTCTAATCGAGGCAAATTGTTGCGTGTGTTTATCGATAAGCAAAATCCAGTAGATAGCAAGGATAGTGTAAACATCGATGATTGCGTGCTAGTCAGTAATCAGTTGGGTAACTTGCTGGCGGTTGAGCATGAAATTGATTACGACCGTTTGGAGGTTTCATCCCCAGGCATGGATCGTGTGTTGAAGAAAGAAGCGGATTACGTGAGGTTTGTGGGTGAGCGCGCATCCATTAAGTTGCGCGTGGGTATCAAGGATGAGGGTCCTAATGCCACTGAAACAACCTTACCTAGAAAAACTTTTTTAGGTGTCATTCAGGGTGTTGAGGATGGGCATTTGCTACTGGATTTTGAAGGGTTTACCTACAAAATGGCACTCAGCAATATTGATAAGGCGAGATTAAGCCCTGTGTTTTAAGCGCAAATGAGCGTGTTGGTAAGTATTTAATAAATAAGGCAGTGAATCTGCCATATATAGTCGGAGATTGAAAATGAGTCGTGAAATTTTACTGTTGGTAGATGCCT
>CAZZDN010000079.1:0-8202 GCA_964652655.1 uncultured Methylotenera sp. | reverse complement strand
TTTAATTAAATTGCATATCTTATGACACAACATTAACTAATATTTTCTTATTAAAAGTAGTATGAATATTTAATTGCATTCGCCTTGCTAGGCGCCGTGATGTTCTATAATTCATATTAATTTAGAATATAGTGAAGCTTAATTGATGACAACAGAAGTGGCGGCCAAAAAATCTACTGTAGAAATTTATGCAGATGGTGCATGTAAAGGGAATCCTGGCCCTGGTGGCTGGGGCGCATGGATTAGTTATGATGGTCATGAAAAAGAGTTATTTGGTGGAGAGTTAGTCACGACTAATAATCGCATGGAGCTTACCGCGGTGATTCGTGCATTAGAAGCTTTAAAACGCGCATGCCACGCCAAAGTTTTTACAGATTCGGTTTATGTGCAAAAAGGAATTTCTGAGTGGATCATTGGCTGGAAAGCACGTAACTGGCGAACTGCAGATAAAAAACCTGTCAAAAATGATGATTTATGGCGTGTGCTGGATGTGCTTGCACAGCAGCATACTGTAGAGTGGATATGGGTTAAAGGCCATGCCGGAAATGTAGGTAATGAGCGTGCAGATATGCTGGCCAATCGAGGTGTAGAGCATGTGTTGCAGAAGGGAGCTAATACACAATGAGACAGATATTCTTAGATACGGAAACCACTGGTCTATATCATGCTCAGGGACATCGAGTCATTGAGTTGGCGGCGGTTGAAGTGGTCAATCGGCGCTTAACTAAGCATCACCTTCATTATTATTTGAATCCAGATCGTGATATTGACCCTGGTGCACAAGAAGTGCACGGTATCTCACTGGAGTTTTTACAAGATAAGCCGCGTTTTGCTGATATTGCGAGCGAATTGATTAGTTTTATTGCCGATGCTGAGCTGATCATGCATAACGCACCGTTCGATGTGGGCTTTTTGAATTACGAATTTGGCTTAATCGGGCAAAAAAAAGTTGAAGCAATTACAGCAAAAGTGACAGATACGCTAAAAATAGCAAAAGAGATGCGCCCAGGTCAGCGTAATAATCTTGATGCCTTGTGTAAGCACTTTGGGATTGATAACTCTAAGCGTACACTTCATGGCGCGTTGCTTGATGCCGAACTGCTTGCAGATGTCTACATGGCAATGACACGCGGTCAAGAGAGCTTAATGATAGCCTTGGATCAGCCTAATCATCAATCAACAGAAGTTAATGGGATGAGTCATGCGCCGATACTAGTCAAGCACGCAAATGATGCTGAGCTTAGTGAGCACGAAGCCTATTTAGCCAGTTTGGCAAAATCTGGCCAATGTGTTTGGAATAGTTGATATTGCGCTGAATCAGATTGATTAAATTGAAGAAAGTAGTAAAAGATGAATAACACGATTCTTGTGACAGGCGGTGCCGGCTTTATCGGTTCTAACTTTGTGCTAGCTTGGGTGAAGCAAGGTTTGGGTAATGTGGTTAATTTAGATAAACTGACCTATGCGGGTAATTTAGAAAATCTAGTGTCGATAGAACACAGTGGGCATCATGTATTTGTGCATGGGGATATCGGAGATCAACATCTCGTCGCTAAATTATTAGCTGAACATAAGCCTCGCGCTATTGTAAATTTTGCTGCAGAAAGTCACGTTGATCGCTCTATTCATGGCCCTGAAGATTTTATTCAAACGAATATCGTTGGTACGTTTCATTTGTTAGAGGCGGTTCGTGCTTATTGGGGTGAGTTAAATACAGTCGACAAAGCAAATTTCCGTTTTTTACATGTCTCTACCGATGAGGTTTATGGATCATTAGGCAAAGACGACCCTGCCTTTACCGAAACTACGCCGTATGCCCCCAATAGTCCGTACTCTGCATCAAAAGCGTCTTCAGACCATTTGGTGCGCTCTTATCACCATACTTATGGCTTGCCAACATTAACCACAAATTGTTCAAACAATTATGGTCCGTATCACTTTCCTGAAAAATTAATTCCATTAGTCATTCATAATGCACTCGCTAATCAGCCATTGCCAGTTTACGGTAATGGCTTGCAAGTGCGTGATTGGCTCTATGTAGAAGACCACTGTGCGGCCATTAGGCGCGTGCTAGAAGCAGGTAAGGTAGGAGAGGTTTATAACGTAGGTGGCTGGAACGAAAAAACCAATATTGATATTGTCAGAACGTTATGCCGTATGCTGGATGCCAAACAACCTCGCGCAAATGGACAATCTTATGCAGATCTGATTACTTATGTAGCTGATCGCCCAGGCCATGATATCCGTTATGCCATTGATGCGACAAAAATTGCTACAGAGCTAGGTTGGAAACCGGCAGAAACCTTTGAAACCGGCATAGAAAAAACGGTGAACTGGTACTTGGCGAATCAAGATTGGGTGAACAATATTACCAGCGGTGACTACCGTAATTGGATTCAAACACATTATTCAGAACGTGGTGAGGAAATGGCATGAAGGGAATTATTTTAGCGGGTGGTTCTGGTACACGTTTGCATCCAGTCACTCAAGTGGTGTCTAAACAGTTGCTGCCAGTGTACGATAAACCGATGATTTACTATCCGCTGACCACATTAATGTTGGCAGGGATTCGTGAGATTTTAGTGATTTCAACGCCAGAAGATACGCCACGTTTTCAGCAGTTACTAGGGGATGGTAGTCAGTGGGGAATTTCTATTCAGTTTGCTGTGCAGCCATCACCAGACGGTCTGGCGCAAGCGTTTGTGATAGGTAAGTCGTTTATTGGGAATGATAGCTGTGCACTTGTATTAGGTGACAATATTTTTTACGGACATGAGCTAGCGATTAAAACCCAAGCCGCAGCCACCCTTAAGAAAGGTGCGACTGTTTTTGCTTACCCGGTTAGTGACCCAGAGCGTTACGGTGTGGTGGAGTTCAATGCCCATGGCCAAGCAGTGAGTTTAGAAGAAAAACCTGCATTACCTAAGTCTAGATATGCAGTGACGGGCTTGTATTTCTACGATAATGACGTAATAAGCATCGCTGAACAGTTAAAGCCATCGCCACGTGGTGAGTTGGAAATTACCGATGTGAACCGTGCGTATCTAGAGCGCGGTGATTTGCAGGTGGAAGTGATGGGACGTGGTATTGCATGGCTAGATACTGGCACGCATGAATCACTGCTGGAGGCTTCTCTGTTTATTGAAACGATAGAAAAGCGCCAAGGCTTGAAAGTGGCGAGTCCGGAAGAGGTTGCCTATCGCATGCAGTATATCGATGCTGCAGCATTAGACCAACTGGCGAACCGTTATATTAAAAATGCCTATGGCCAATATCTAAAAATGCTACTGACAGAGCAGGTGTACTAAATGCAAGTGATTAAGACAGCAATTCCAGACGTACTGATACTGGAGCCTCAAGTATTTGGTGATGAAAGAGGTTTCTTTTTTGAGAGCTTTAATCAGAAAAAATTTGAACAGCTTACTGGGGTTAGCACGCAATTTGTGCAGGATAACCACTCTAAATCAGCGGCGAATGTGCTACGTGGCTTGCATTATCAAATTGCACAACCACAAGGCAAATTAGTGCGTGTGGTGGCGGGCGAGGTTTTTGATGTAGCGGTAGATTTGCGTAAGCATTCCAAAACCTTTGGGCAATGGGTAGGCGCAATATTATCTTCTGATAATAAACGCCAGATGTGGGTCCCAGAGGGGTTTGCACATGGTTTTTTAGTGCTCAAAGATAATACTGAATTTTTATACAAAACGACAGATTACTATGCACCACAGCATGAGCGTTGCATTCGCTGGGATGACCCTGAAATCGGGATTGAGTGGCCTATAGCCAGCTTGGCAGCGCATGTGGCACCGCAACTATCTGCTAAAGATCAGTTGGGTGTCAGTTTAGCTAATGCTGAAGTCTTCGCATAAGGCCTCGCTATACCTATGCAAACTCCTGTGTATAAAAGAATATTACTGACTGGCGTGAATGGTCAGGTCGGGCACGCATTGCAACAAGCGTTGGGTCATCAGAAGAGCCTCTGCGATGAGTTGATCTGTCTGGATAGAAGTCAGTTGGATTTATCGAATCAACAAGCAATTCGTGATGCTGTGCAAACCATCAAGCCCGATTTAATTATCAATCCAGCAGCTTATACTGCGGTTGATAAGGCTGAATCTGAATCTGAATTAGCCTATGCGATTAATGCGACTGCCCCAGGTGTATTTGCAGAAGAGGCAGTAAAACTTGGCGCAAAGCTCATTCACTTTTCTACAGATTATGTTTATGCAGGTAATAAAATCGGTGCTTATGTAGAGGATGACACAACCGCACCATTAAGCGTGTACGGCAAATCTAAATTAGCTGGTGAAGAGGCAATTAGGGCAGTTGGGCTGCCTCACCTGATTTTTAGAACTTCCTGGGTGTATGGTGCTTACGGAAAAAACTTTCTACATACCATTCTCCGTCTAGCAAAAGAGCGTGAAACGTTAACGATTGTTGCAGATCAGGCAGGTGCTCCAACGAGTAGTCGAAGTATTTCGGATGCAGTGACTAAAGTGCTCGGTCAGTGGTCTGGTGACCGTTCTGGCACTTACCATCTTGTCAACGCTGGCAATACCACTTGGCATGGTTTTGCTGTTGCTATTATTGAGCAGTATTCGTGTTTACAGAGAGAAAATGGATGGCCACCACTTAAAGTGAAACATATTCAAGCAATTACGACAGCAGAGTATCCAACGCCGGCTGTACGTCCAGCTAACTCCTGCCTAGATTGTAGCCAATTATCCCGAGACTTCTCGATAAGTATGCCGAGTTGGCATGATGCTTTGGTAACGGAGCTGAAAGCTCTCTCAATTAACTAAGCCTAGTTCAAGCTGGTTGCACAGCTAGCACTTGTTCGTGATATTGTTGGGTTAGCCTAAGGCATCCGCCCAACTATTTGGCGTTTCATATAAACGAACTTTCTCAAGTTTGAGATGGTTGCCGTAAGTATCTAAATATCTTGCTTTTAATATCCTGAAGGCTTCGGCTGCCATATTCTCTGCAGTCGGTACGGTCGGAAACACAACAGTTTTATGGTTAGCTAGTGTGTTTAAGAAGTTTAGGACTTCTATATCGTGTTGATAGACTAAGAATGCATGATCCCAAACGTTGACGACGGCATCTTTAGCAATCGCTTTCACATCTGAAAAGTCCATCACCATTCCATTATCAGAGGTATTCTCAGCTGTAATGATGTCACCAGATAGGGTGATTTCTATTGCATATCGATGCCCATGCAAATTTCTGCACTGACTTTTATGGTTTGGAATGCGGTGGCCTGCATCAAATTCTAGGCGGGTAGTAATATGCATGTTAATGTCATCGTAAGGTGATTTTAATCGCACGTTCGATTTGAATGAACGCAGTGAATTATTGTTATTATACCTTTACTACATAATCTTACCTAAAACAAGCCTAGAGTAACGCTGTTGAAAATATAATCAATGCTAGTTTGTTGACAGATATAGCGCATGAGGTTCATGATTTTGCTAAAAAAATAAAACGTTACACTTATATAAGTATTCTAGATGTAGAATCGACGGACAGGCTTTTATGCTTAGGGTGAATGTTTGGATTCAATGTGACCAGCATTAACAGCTAAACAAACGTAAGTAAATTCTCAGTTAATAAAGAGCGGCTATCCACTTATAATAATGCGCATGTATTTCAACAGTTCATTTCGTTGTATTCATGTTTAAAAATATTGAATAGATAAAAAGATGGAACAAAAAAACTCTCCTATTGAAGCAGCTCGTCAGACCTTAATACAGCTGATGCAACGTAAATTACCACCGACACCTGATAATTTTCGTAGTGTTTACGATGAAATCATGGGGATTAAATCGGTAGATCAGTCAGCAGAGCTTGGTAAAGCGCTTCAAAAAGTACTACAGCAGGCTGGGAAGAAAAAGCCTAAATATGTTGCCGTAGCGCAAGCGATTGGCCCCTTGATTGAAAATGGTGATTGGGCTAAGGTTGAAGAGCAGTTGGCCAAGTTGTTTCCGTTCGGTACCGCAACTAGCGATGTAGAAGAAGCTAACTGGTCTAACGTCATTCGCAATTTGTTGAAGCAATTGGAAGTTAGTCATAAGGGAGTTACGCTTAGTCGTAAAAAAGAGGGCTTAAGCAAAGTATTGGTTAACTTTGCGAGTGATTCAGATGTGCTCGCACAAAAAATTCAAGCATTGGTGAACTCTTGGGGCTTAAGTGGCACTTCGGATGCAGTGGTGTCATCCGATAATGCGCTTACTCCTGATGAAGCGATCGTGCCTGCAACGACACAATCGGTCACTTCTACAAATGCTGTGATTGGTTCTAGACAATGGCGCGATATGCTATTAAGAGCATTTGAGCTTGTCATTATTCCAAATCTAGAAGCTGTACCAGACATACACCAAAAAGCAGTGAATTTGTTTGCACGTATGAAAAAAGCGAGTAATGAGCAAAGCTTAATCATATGTGCAGCGGATTTAAAGTCGATTTTATTATCAGTTGAGATGCAACGCGATCAGCAAGGTCGTATTCATGAGTCATTACTGCAACTATTGCGCCTGGTGCTTTCGAGTATGGCTGAAATGGTGCAAAGTGAAGACCAGTGGCTGTATGCACAAACTACTGTGATTAGCGACATTGTCTCTAAACCAGTTAATTTGAATACACTATATGACGCTGAGAGTAGTCTTAAAGAGCTTGTTTATAAGCAAGCCCAACTTAAACCTGCATTGACTGAAGCAAAAGATACCCTCAAAAAGATGGTGACTACTTTTGTTGATCGTTTGGTCGATATGACAGAAAGTACTAGTGACTATCACGACAAGATTGAGGCCTATCAGAAGAAAATTGAGACAACTGACAATATCAGTGAGCTTAATGTATTACTGAATAACATTCTAGACGATACTCGTTCTATCGGTTTGACGGTGCAGCGTACTAGAGATGAATTTTTAAATAGTCAAAAACAGGCGCAAGCGGCAGAAAAACGTATTGATGAATTGACTGCGGAGCTTGATTATATTGGGCAAGTTGCACATCAGGACTATTTAACGGGTGCTTTAAATAGGCGTGGGATGGATGAAGCGTTGGAACGTGAGTTCAATCGCGCCGATCGTCATAACACAACATTATGTGTCGCTATGTTGGATATTGACCACTTCAAAAAACTCAATGATACGCTGGGGCATACAACTGGTGACGAAGCGTTGACTCATTTGGTCAAAGTCCTTAAAGAGGTGCTCCGCACAACGGATGTTTTAGCACGTTATGGTGGCGAAGAGTTTATTATTATCTTGCCAGACACCCCGAAAGATGAAGCCGTGAAGGTGATTACACGTGTACAACGTGAACTCACCAAAAATTTCTTTATGCATAATAATGAACGCGTGCTCATCACATTTAGTGCGGGTGTAGCTGAGCGTGTAGGGGATGAAACGCCGGAAGTGTTAATACCTCGTGCAGATGCTGCGCTTTATAAGGCTAAGCATAGTGGGCGTAATCGCGTGATTGCTGCTGAGAACTTGCCTGAAACACTTGTCTAAAACATTAGTTTAGGCGCTGAATCTCTATCAATTACTGGTAACCATGACGCACGGCTGGAGGGAGCTGTTTTAACTCCTCATCACTGTATAAACGTCCGCGTGTAATAAACGCTAGACCAGAGCCACAATCTAATGAAAATGAGCCGCTAGATCCCGGCATTGCGTCTAGAATCGTGTGCGTATTTTCAGCAAATGAGAAATGGCTGTCGCCCATATAAAAAATAGCACCAGCTATTTCACCAAGCACCACATCAGAAGGGCTAGGTTTAAACTCATTCGCTGGCATGCACAATGGGCCACTGCCTTCACAGCAGCCACCAGACTGAAAGAAAACGATAGGACCGTGTGCAAGGGTGAGTTTTTCGATAAGTGCAATTGCAGACGGTGTCGCTGAAACTCTCTCTGTCATCATAACCTCCATTCAATATCCTAATAAAAAGAGGCGGATAAACCGCCTCTTTGTTTTAATCCATTAGCATGCCGGCTATCTCAACAAAAAGGATTCTAAATAGCAAGCATACTAGAGGGTAGCAATAAGCACAAAATTAGAAGAAGCCTAATTTCTTAGCGTTATAGCTGACTAACAAGTTCTTGGTTTGTTGGTAGTGATCTAACATCATTTTGTGTGTTTCACGGCCAATACCAGACTCTTTATAGCCACCAAATGCAGCATGTGCAGGGTAAG
>CAZZDN010000078.1:0-8455 GCA_964652655.1 uncultured Methylotenera sp. | reverse complement strand
ATTTTAACTGTTGCACTCTACGGTTAGGTAATGCGTGCTTGGCATATAAAAACCATCGCCTGAATCTGGGTACTCGTGCTTATAGTGATTTAACAATTTATAGCCATTTTCACATAATTTATCTGCGTTTTCTTTGCATTCTTTCAGGCTGCTATTGAACTCGCTACAAGTCAGTTGATAACCTAACTTTCCATCATGCTCTATCTGTGCCGACTGCACGCTAGCGCATGAGGTAATCATGAATAATGAAGTTAAAAAGAGTACTTTTTTCATGGTATTGTCTCCTTTGACTATTTTTTAATAAATTGTCATCTTCTTGTAATATCCGCGTGTTAGTTCGACTCACATGCGTATGTGAGTATTTTTAAAGGAAAAGTTGCGTGAATTTTTTGTGACAATAGCGAGCTAAGGCAACCATAGTGGATCAATTGAAAAAATATTTTCCTTAAGCGTTTAAGCATATTATTTAGAATATAAGCTTCTCCAACGTAAGCGATTTTATGGTCCCAAATGGGCTAACTTAATTTGACGTATAATTTTATAGATGCAGAAAACAGTAATTGATCAAAATAAAAAGTGGCAAATCAAGAGCCTTCTAGCTGCGCTGATTACTTCGCTAGCAGTATTCTTTTTTAGTCACCACCTTCTTAACCTACAAAAGCAAAAGTTTCAGGCAGATGAGATGCTTAAGTCATCTGTCTACGGCAGCCTGCTGTGGGCTGAAGTTGATCGTGAATTAAACTCCCTGTTGTTTATTTCTAATGGTATGGCAAGTTTTATCTCTGCTTATCGTCATGATCTGCGTCCAGAAAAAATTAAGTTTATTCTTAAAGATTTATGGGAGCGCTCAAAACATGTCCGTAATTTGGGTGTGGCAGTTGGTTATAAGATAACCTATGTATACCCTGAAGTTGGTAACTCTAAAATTATAGGAAAGGACTTTCGCGATATCGCTAAGCAATGGCCTAAGGTAAAGCAAGCGGTTGATACGCGCCAAGGGGTGTTTGATGGCCCTGTCGATTTATTGCAAGATGGAAAAGGCTTTATTTATCGCTATCCAATCTATTTAGACGATACTTATTGGGGCATCATGTCGACAGTAATTAATACGGATGAGTTTTTAGACGCAGCATTTAAAAACACACCAAAGAGTCAGCCATTTGCAATTCGCACTTCGGATACTAAAGCGGTATTTTATGGTGACCCGAATTTATTTGAAGATAAAAACGCTTACCGACAGACAAGTATTGTGCCTAACGGAAAATGGGAATGGGCAATTAAAAATAACCCTAATGCTTTCACCAATCAGTTTTTTGTATATCAGCTACTTTGATTTTTATTAAGTCTAATGTGTGGGGCAATGGTTTACCGCATCATTCTTGCTATGCGTAAACTATCTGAACAGGCCATGTTGGATAGTTTAACCAGCTTGCCTAACCGTAGGCTATTGCAGGACCGTTTGGATATGGCTTATCTCTCCTGTAATCGCACAGGTAAAATGATGGCAATTTTTGTGATTGATATCGATTATTTCAAAAAGATTAACGATACGTATGGTCATGATTTTGGAGATGAGGTCATTAAAACTGTAGCAAATGCTATTAAAGTGACTTTGCGTGACACTGATACCGTGAGCCGTGTAGGTGGTGATGAGTTTATTGTGCTGTTGAAAGAGTTTAAAGTGCTAGAGAACGTGCACGCGATTGCACATAAACTTAGTGAGGTGTTTGCTAGTCCTTGGTTGATACAAGATCAAGAAATCACGATTCATCTAAGCATTGGTATTTCGGTTTACAACCCACAACAGCCTGTTAGTATCAAAGCGCTGATGAAACAGGCAGATATCGCTTTGTATGAGTCAAAAACGCAAGGTCGAAACTGTTTTAACTTTTATCAGGAATAAATTTAAATATTAGTTATATCAATGTTTGCTAGTGCAGATGGTGAGAATGTCGCCCTACTTAGAAAAGGCAAGATTGATGTGAATACGTCCTTTGACGTAATCTTGAATATTATTTAGCGCAATAAAATTTACGCATATCTTCAGCAGTAACGTCCGGCGCGATATTTTGCCATTCATCGGGTGTGCTGTCTTGAAAAACAGACTCACCACGCCCCATGCTTTGGTTATATTGGTTGTAGGCTAAGGTTCTGAACATTTTGGTTTTACAGTTAACCTCAATCAATGATTTGACGGATAGATAAGTTTTGTTGTCATTGGTTTGTTTTGTCGCATAGTTTTTTGTTTGCCATACCCGAATCACATTGTCTTTACTTTTGGTATTGACGCGGTCGTAATAAATTTTAACTTTGCCGTCATTGCTTGAGCCACTGAACTCAGTCCACCCGGCGGTTGCGCTGATGCTGATAAAAGTAAGGACGAGTGTGATAAGCAGTTTGTTCATATTTTCTTCCAATAGTGGGGTTGTGTGATGCGTTTCGTTTAATCATCACTTATGCATATAAAGCGTTCATTTTACGATCTAGCTCAGCAATGTCGTGCATTAGCTTGGCTCTTTCCTCTTCACTTATTTGGCTACTATTTAGGCGTTGTTGCAGTTGGTTGCGTACAGCAGAAAGCATTTTTGTGTGGGCGCTGGACTCCTCTACTTTAGGCGCTCTCATTTTAGCGAGTGCTGCTGTGAGTGCCTCGTATTCTTGGTCGGTGAGGCCTGTGATGCTTTTTAGATTCTCTGTGTTTTGTGTTGTATCGGTCATGAGGATTGCTTTTAATTTGATGATTGAAATAATCTTACCACAAGCTGATATGCGAGTATGAAGAGCGTTTGCTGAGGGTAAGTGTATTAAAAATATTGCTTTAAACCTGTTTTAGCCATCTTGAAAGCGGTATCGGTGCCACCAAATAAAATTGGTAATATTTCGATAAAAAGCAGATGATGGTAACTTTCAGGTGCTATTTTAATATTTTTTAGTCAAGGAGAGTGACATGTCTGCACATACTTATAAATTGATTGAATTGGTGGGTAGCTCTACCGTAGGCACTGACGATGCAATTCGCAACGCAATTGCTAAAGCAGCTTTAACCGTGAAACATATGGACTGGTTTGAAGTGGTTGAAACCAGAGGTCACATTGTGAACGGTCAGATTGCGCACTACCAGGTGACAATCAAGGTTGGATTTAGAATAGAAGATTAAATAACAATGATTCATGGCTCCAGCGCATTACAAATTCCGGCTTTATCAGATCATGATACGCAGGTATGGATAGCTTCTTTAGCTAAACATTTATCGCCTGCAGAGGTTGAACTGGTGCGTCAGGCTTGCGAGCTTGCAACGCTGGCCTATGCTTCACAAACTGAAATAACTGGGTTGCCGCTGTTACAGCACGCAACTGGTACCGCAGCCATACTGATTAGCCTGAATATGGATGCGGAGACCATCATTGCTACTATTTTGTATGCAGTGCCTGCGCATATTGATAATTGGCAGGAAACCTTAAAAGCGCGTTTTGGCAGCAATATTGTCCAGTTGGTTGAAGGGTTTTTGCGCATAGAGCAGGTGCAGGAATTTAGTGAGTTTGAAGACCTACAAGCACAAGCATCTGAAAGTGCTGACAATAGCAGGCAAATTGAAAGCTTGCGTAAGATGTTGCTGGCGATGGTACAAGATATCCGTGTGGTATTGATTAAGTTAGCGGAGCGCACGCATACGCTACGTTATTTGGCGGGTGCCAGTGAGGCACATCAGAAGCAGATAGCGCGCGGTATACAGGGTGTTTTTTCACCATTGGCGAATCGCCTTGGGGTTTGGCAGCTTAAATGGGAGATGGAAGATCTCTCGTTGCGTTACTTAGAGCCCCAGCTCTATAAAGAGGTGGCAAAGTTGCTGGACTCACGTCGGGTTGATCGTGAGCAATATATTCAGCATGTTGAAGACACACTCAGGCAAAAATTGGCTCAGGCAGGTATCAAAGGTGAAGTCTCTGGCCGACCCAAGCATATCTACAGCATTATCAATAAAATGCGGCGCAAAAATCTGGATTTTGAGCAGTTGTTTGATGTGCGTGCGGTGCGGATTTTAGTGGATGATGTGAAAGACTGCTACACCGCGCTGAGTTTGGTGCAAACTTTATGGCAACCTATTCCCGGTGAGTTCGACGATTACATTGCACGCCCTAAAGGTAACAACTACCGCTCATTACATACGGCAGTGCATGGCCCGCAAGGGTTGGCATTAGAAGTGCAGATTCGTACTCATGAAATGCATGAATACTCTGAGTTAGGGGTGGCTGCGCATTGGCGCTACAAAGAGGGCGGCAAATCAGACATTGTGCTCGATGAAAAGATTGCTTGGCTACGCCAGATTCTGTCATGGAAAGAAGCATCTAAAGACAGTGGTGACATATTGGAGCAGTTTAAGTCTGAGCTGTTTCAGGACAATGTGTATGTGTTTACCCCGCAAGGGCGGGTGGTGGATTTGCCCAAAGATGCAACACCGATCGATTTTGCTTATGCCTTGCATACAGACTTAGGGCATCGTACACGCGGTGCGAAGGTGGATGGACATATCGTGCCGCTTAACTACAAGTTGCAGAATGCGGAGCGTGTAGAGATTTTAACGACTAAGATTGGGTCGCCCAGCCGTGATTGGTTGAGCCCGACGCTTGGCTATTTAAAAAGCGCGAGTGCACGTGCCAAAGTGAGGCATTGGTTTAAGCACCAGCATGCAGAAGAAAATATAGCGAATGGACGCGCAAAGCTGGATAAAGAGCTGAATCGTGCGGGGGCGGGTTCAGTTAATCAGGAAAAAATTGCGCAAAAACTACACTTTAATAAGCTGGATGACTGCCTGAATGCAATCGGTCGTGGAGATGTGAGTGAACATCAAATTGCGACAGCGATACAAGAGCTCATGCACCCTAAACCTGTTGAGAAAGTGAGCCATGTAGCGGTCAGAAAAGCCCCTAATCATGTTAGCCCGACAGAGGTGATATTAGAGGGTGTCGGCAATTTGCAGACAAACATGGCTAAGTGTTGTAAGCCAGCTTTTCCTGACAACATTGTTGGATATGTGACGCGCGATCGCGGTGTGACTATCCATCGGGAATCTTGCACCTTTATCAAGCGCTTAGATGAAGCGCGCCGAGATCGATTGCTCAACGCACAATGGCGCGCTAACAAGAAATAGCGTTACGGATAAACTTGCTTTTGATGGTGTTTATCAAAGCGTAGTTAGTTAAATTAAAGCTAGTTTTCTTGGTTGATGTAATCAGGTATCACAGCGACTAGATTGAATGGCTGCCGAACTTTCAATATTGGCTATTTTTATTCTAGCGTGCTTAATTTATATACTTCTAACTCGACTTTAGATGATTTGATAATTGGACGGATGATTTACCTCAACCTAAAGGAGGGGAGATGGCGAATATTGTTTTATTAGAGGATGAGATTGCACTAAGGGAAGAGGTTGCATCTTTTCTTGAGCAGTCAGGGCATCAAGTAGAACAAGTGGGTACTTTGTGTGAATTTTATCCGCTGATGTCACATGCTCAGGTTGCTATTATTGATATCAATCTTCCTGATGGGAATGGATTAGATGCAGCGAAGCAACTTCGTGATTTTTCAGCACGTACGGCTATCATTATGCTCACTGCTCGAAGTGCTATTGAAGATAGACTTGCTGGGCTATATGGGGGTGCAGATCATTATTTGACTAAACCATTCAGTTTAGTTGAGCTAGGCGCCTTAATCGATGTGACATTGCGAAGAATCGGCCATGGCTGGAGACTCGATATGCAAAAGCATGTGTTAGCTAGCCCAGAAGGTGTAGAGCTTGAGTTGGGGCCACATGAAATGGCAATATTTAATCAACTTGCCATGCAGGCAGAAAGTATTGCAAGTAAGCGTTCACTTGTAGAGGCGATGGGTTTTGATTGGCTGGATTACGATTTGCGCAGGTTAGATACATTAATCAGCAGACTCAGGCAACGTTGGCGTGAAAAATCTGCGGTTGAATTGCCACTTAAGACAGAGCACCGTGAGGGATACAGTTTTGGTGCACCAATAGAAAGATTTTGAATCTCTCTTGCGACTAATTTGAACTGGCTTTTAATGTGACTCTGAAGCAACTTCCTTTCCCCAGCGTTGATGCCACAGTTAAATCCCCTCCTTGCCCATTAATTAAGCGCTTTGCATTCGTTAAACCTAAGCCATTTCCGCCAATATGTCGCACTGAGTCGCTACGAAAATACGGGGTGAACAAATGTTTCAAATCGTCAATTGAAATGCCTGGGCCTTCGTCTATCACTTCGATGCAAACTTGATCTCCCTTGCGGTTGCCCAGTTGATATCCTCTTAGCAACACTTTGGAACCCTTTGGCGAGTATTTAAGGGCATTATCTAGCAAGCAACGTAGTACAAGATTGAGTATTTCAGGGTCGCAAAAAACGGTATCAGGCAAGTCTTCACTTTCAATGCTTATCGTATGATGATCGGAGAAGATTTCTGAAGCCGAGATCACTTGAGATAGTATCTGTTTTGGAGAGCATGTTGGTAATGATTGATCACTGTGCTGTTGAGATAGCTTGGAAAGATCAAAATGATGTTCCATTACCTTGATAATGCGCTTAGTTGCTTCCAGAATTTTTTCATATTTTGTCGTTTTCTCTTCATTGCTGAGCTGGTGATTCATCGCGAGATTCTGAGCAGATAAATCGATAATCGTGAGCGGAGTTTTTAACTCGTGTGATAGTGAGTCTAAAAATAATTGTTGTCGTTGTTGTAAGTTTTTTTGCTTTTCTAAAGCATTCTCAAGTTGATGCAAGGTTTCTGATAATGCTTCTGTCTGCGCTTTAACACGAGCAGACAATTCCTTTTCTGAGTCTTGTGTTAGTTTAAGCACTTCCGCATGTGCTTGCTCGTTTTCTCTCCGCATTTTTAGATAGTGTCGACTTAGTGCGTATTGCACCAGTAATAGGTGCGCAATCATACCTATTTGGTAGGCGTTATCAGTCAGTGATGTTGCATCGATTAACCCGATATTTCTTAGTGTGCGTGCGGATACGCTCACCCATAGTAGCAACATCCCAATCAATAAAATTCTAGCGTTCTCGTTACCGCGAATTGCAAATGCGCCAAGCATCGCAGTCATGATGAGCGTAACGATGGGGTTCCATATCGAATTAGCTAGCCTCACCCAAGTTGGGCTTATCGTGAGTGAAAGAATGACGGAGATGATTGCAAAAGCGCCAGTCAATATCAGAAATACGTTAACACTCTGAAGCCTTGGAGCATTGAGTGCGCCAACAAATGACATATTAAATGCGACCAGTGACAGTGGCAGTAGCATCCAGCTGACAATTAAAAGTGCTTCGTTGAGCACTGGCTGATCGCGCCAAAAATATTGATAACCGTAGCCTTGTATGCACAAAGTGCTCACTAAGGTTAGTGTTGCATAAGCAATGAGCAGGGAGAAACTGGATTCTTTGGTTGTTTTAATGAGCCAGTAGCTCGATAGTATGGTGAGAAAATTCAGTGCAAGAAAGAGCCCAAAAAAAGCTTTTCTAGTTGAACACTTTCAAAAAAACTTTCTGTGGTCCACAACACTGTTTTGAAACTCATGGTGTTGCGACCTTCAAGGCGCACGTAAAAAGTAGTGATTTTGTCTGGTGCAAACTCAAGCTTGAATGCAGGGTTACGGTACTGAATATCACGTGAGCTCAGTGGAATATGGTCTCCAGCGGAAGCTATTTTGTATTCACCATTTGCTTGAGGAAAATAAAGCGTTGCTGAATCTAGTAGAGGAGATTGCAGCTCTAGCCACCATATTTCGGGCGCATCTTTAGGTCTTGTCACGGAGAACCGCATCCAAGCGGCACCCCGAATATAGCCTAAGCCTTTTCCATCATTGTCAGAAAACTGCATTTGATTGAGGTCAGATATGCTCAGGCGTTTATCCGGGTCTAGTAAGACTTCACGATGCTTTCCAATATCAATTTTACCTGAACTAGGTAAAGCCAACGCTGCCAATGCAGACGTGTTGGAGAGAAGCAAAAATAGTAACAATATGATTCTTAACATCAATTCAATTACCTGTGCGCGATAAAGCAATTATGCGGGATTGATCAACGTTTGTCCCTTAAAGACCTTGTTTATGTAAGATTTTGTAAGAAAACGTGAATTTTTATTTGCAATAATATAAATGTAAAAATTTTTCTAGCATTTAGTGATTGATAGGGGATTCTAAAATGAACCATGTTTACCGTGTGATATGGAACGCAATTAATCGTGTTTGGCAGGTAGTGCCAGAGCATACCCGAGCTAGGGGCAAAACACGTTCGGTAAATGTACTTGCGGCTGTGACCACAGCACTGAGTGCGAGTTTTTCATTTGCGGCAGATCTCCCTACAGGTGGCGTCGTGACTGCGGGCTCAGGTACGATTAGCCAAAGCGGTAACACAATGACAGTAACGCAAACCACGCCGCGTATGGCTGC
>CAZZDN010000077.1:0-8493 GCA_964652655.1 uncultured Methylotenera sp. | reverse complement strand
ATTGGTGCGACGGCAATGGCGAAAGCAACTGGTCTTGATAAGATTCCTCAAGGCGGCACATTGTTTACTTTCCGTATTGACTAATGACTAGTTAATTTAAAGTAATCTCAATCAGTCAGCAGGTAGTGCTTCCGCATTGCCTGCTGATTTTCAATTGAAGCGATTAATTCAATCCCACATAAACACCATGTTAAAACGCCATCTTAACCCAGTACTGCGTCAACTCAATTTCAGATTAAATCAATGCGTAACCATCTGAATATACTGTCAAATTTTCCTGTGATTGAATTTAATCGCATCTCAATATTTTTTAGGTTTGTTTGTAATGCAAATCGCATATTTTCATTACAAACAAACTTGCATAGACAAGTATTTTTTAATCATCAACAACATCGTCATCACAGCTAGCAATCTCAACTAATACACATTTTTATTTAAAGGTTATCAAGCAATGATAAAGAATTTAGCACCTAAAAAAATCATTCCAATGATGATATGGTTAACGCTTGGAGTGACTTCTAGCTCTGTAGCATTTGCGAATAATGACACTATATTGAGGGTCTGTGCAGACCCTGGAAATATGCCAATTTCAAATGATAAGGGAGAAGGTTTCTCTAACAAAATCGCCAAAGTGATAGCAGAAAGTATGGGTAAAAGTGTGACTTACTTTTATCGACCATACCTAAACAGAGGGTTAACACGGCAAACCTTTGATAACAACGAGTGTGACATCTTGATGGATATGACGCCAGATGATGAACGCATGTTAACGACAAAACCACTTTATAAAAGCACGTTTGTGCTTGCGTATAGAAGCGATAAGGGAATCGATATTAAAGATTTATCCGATCCCAAATTGCTCAATGATTACAAAGTCGGCGTATTCCAACATTCTGCAATCCGTACCGTGTTACAAGAGCATGGAATCAATCGTGCAAACACGATTGTACGTACCATTGCGCACGATGCAGATTTAAGGCCAGAAAGACAGCCCCATATGGACGTGCAGTTAATGCTGAATGGTAACTTTGATATCGCAGCCATTTGGGGGCCAATGGCAGGTTGGTACAAAACCATCAAAAAAGAACCCATTACGATCGTGCCGCTTAATCGCCTTGAAGATAAAACACCCATGGAGTTTCCGCTGGCAATTGGTATGCGCAAGAATGCCAAAGAGTTAAAAGCACAAATTGAATCAGTCATGATAAAAGAGAAAGATAAAATCAGGCAGATATTCGATGAGTATGGTGTTCCTTTGGTTGAGTGTAGCGAATGTGTGATTTCTGGAGATATTCCAACGCATGGGCCTTACCAAGCAATCGTAAAGAAAGCCTATGTACCGAAAAGCTCAGATATTGCGACTTTGCCATCATTGATAGATGAAGCCTTAAAACAAGGCTCAACTTTAGATACTGAGCTGCATAACGCCACCATTGCGCGTGATGCTACTAGGGTCGAATACTTATTAAAGCGCGGGGCGAATGTTAATGCCAAAGATAATGAAGGCAAAACTCCTTTAATGGTTGCGGTCGTTAGTGGTGATATGCACTTAATCAGTGGGTTACTCGCTTATGGCGCTGACCCTAATGTTCAAGATCATGATGGATGGACTGCTGGCATGCATGCCGTGCGTTTAAATGAGCCAAAAATATTCCGCTTAATGGGTCAATACAAAGCTAACTATAACCTAGTCAACAGTGATGAAATGACTGCGTTAGCGATGGCTGTGATGGATAACAAAGCTAACGCGGCAGTCGCTATGTTAGATAACGGTGCTAAGCCAGATTTTGCAATGGGTGCCGCTAAATACAATGCACTCATGCTAGCTGTTAAAAAAGGCAATCAGCAGTTGGCACAAACTTTATTGCAGTATAAAGCCAACCCAAATGCTAAAAACGCAGCAGGGATAACACCACTGATGATTGCTGCGTTTTCCAACCATGACATGATTGTTTCATTGCTATTAAAAGCAGGCGCTAATCCAAAGCTGAAAGACGATCATGGGAAAACAGCACGCATGCTAGCTGAAGAAAATGACGCTGGTAAAGCAATATTGCAGCTAGAAAAATCCATTTAAAACAGCAGTCATTTCTTGTTAGGACTAAATCCCAGTGCTAATAGGGATTTAGTCCGTGAATGAAAATTACACATTCATCGTTAAATTGCACATCACCATTCAGCATATTTTGAAGTGGATTTTTTGGAAAGGTAGTTTATGAAGTTCCGTCATTTATTATTCATGTTAACCATTGGTTTTAACTTGTTATCAGTCACTGCAATTGCGGCAGATGAGGCCCCATCTGCTGATCCTGCAGTGGGTGCTGATGGGTTTGCTATTCCTCAGCAGAAAAAGAAATTGGGGGATGCACCACCTCCGCCAGCAGATGCTATGTCGCCCTTAGAGCGCGTAAAAAACACGCCGATTGGTGAATTAAAGAATCCTTATAAAGACAATGCGGAAATGGTCAAGTGGGGTCAAAAACGCTATATGGGTAATAGCTGTAATGGTTGTCACGGTGGCACAGGAGGTGGTGGGATGTGCCCACCAATCTCAAATGAAACATGGGTGTATGGTAGCGATGACGATACCTTGTTCCGTTTGATTGCTCTAGGGAGCGATGAGTACATGAAGCAAACAGGAAAGACACGTAAAGGCCGTGAGAATGTAGTTGGGCCAATGCCAGCATTTGGCGGCATCATTAAAACCGATGATGAAATTTGGAGAATTGTGACCTTCCTACGTTCAATCTACCGTGGTGATCCATCAAGAGCAGATTGGTAGTTGGCTACATGGCAGTTTTTAGAGTGTTAATCAAAAGTCTGCCAGTGATTACTGGCGGTCTTTTCTTGTGTGTCATGAATGCTGCCAGTGCAGAATCTCGCGCTTATATTACGAATCAAGGTGAAAATTCAGTTTCTGTCATATCGCTGGCAACCAATCTGGTAATTTCAACCATCGTGACTGCTAAGTCTCCGGTTGGTGTCGCGATAGACGATATCGATCAGAAACTTTACGTATCTAATGTTGAAGGGCGTTCAATTTCTGTCATCGACATGAAAACCAATCAAGTATTAAGTGAAATAAAACTAAAGATAGCGCCTGTTGGGGTCACGCTGAGCAAAAGTGGCGGTCAACTTTTTGTGGCCGATTGGTTTCATGATCAAGTGCTGTTATTCGATACGCTAACGCTTAAACAAACCGATGAAATTGCGATTGGTAAAGCACCTTCTGGTATGGTCGTCAGCCGCGAAGGTGCAACTTTATATGTCGCCAACCGAGATAGTGATGACATTGGTGTCATTGATATCCGCACTAAAAAGCTAGTCAATAAAATTCCAGTAGGTAAACACCCATTTGGCGTTGCACTTGGTGGAGATGGAAAAACACTATACGTAGTCAATGTGGAAAGTAACTCTATCAGCATGATAGATACAAGACGGGATGTCGTGATTGCAACAATCCCTGTGGGGGAACATCCTTATTGTGTCACGACCAATCCAGATGGTACCAGAGCCTATGTGACTAATACTGGCGAAGATACCGTCTCCGTCATCAATACCGTCACAAAAGAAATCATTGCAACTGTTCCAGTCGATGGATTCCCAGAAGGGATTTCATATGATGTGAAGAGTAATCGGGTCTATGTTGCAAGCTGGATGGATAACTCGGTTTCAGTGATTGATGCAAAAACTAACAAGAAAATAAGCTCAATTCCCACAGGCATGCAAAGTCGTGCTTTTGGCCAGTTTATTGGCAATATTACTAATTAATCATCTTTTAAAAATCAAGGAGCACACCATGAAGTTAAACCGATTGATGAAATCAAAACCCTACTTGGTCGCGACGCTATTCGCCATCTTTTCTAGTGGCGTTTATGCCGATGTAGCAACTGCACAAAAAATAGCAGACAAATATGCGGCTGCAGCCAAAGCAATTGACCCAAGCTATACGGGCCCATCAGCAGAAGAAGGTAAAGTGTTTTTTAATCGAGAGGTCATTCAATTTAAAGGAGATGTGAATAACCCAGGCAAAGCCATCGCTTGCGCCTCATGCCATACGGCTAATCCTGCAGATGTAGGTAAACACATCGTGACTGGAAAGCAGATAAAACCATTATCCCCCCACGCTAATAAAAAGCGTTTTCAATCTGCGCGTGAGGTGGAAAAAAACTTTACAAAACATTGCAATGAGGTCGTCGGCAGTGATTGTTCACCACAAGAAAAAGCTAACTACATCGCCTACTTATTAACGGAAAAAACGCCCAGCAAAAAGTAATACAGCGTTCATACGTTGACAATCACAGGCAGTTAACACTACCGACTTGTCGTTGCCAAATGAATCGTTCACGCGTCGATATTTTATTCATAAAAGGAAAAACATGAAGTATTTATTCGCTTTATTAGCAATCTGTACCATCCCATTCACTGCTCACGCTGCAAATGCGCCAAGTCAGCAAAAAGTGATTCGTGAAGTCATCATCAAAGCAAGTCCTGAAAAGGTTTGGTCTTTGGTTAAAGACTTTGGTGCAATTCATCAATGGCACCCTGCAATCGCCGAAACAAAGTTAGAAATGCGTCAAGATGAGACGGGTGCGGAGGCACAACATCGCTTTCTGACTCTCAATGGTGGCGGCACATTACTAGAGAAACTGATTGGCGTTACAGATAGCACTATGAAAGTTGAATACAGAATTATAGAAGGTGTACTACCAGTGAGTGGCTATCGTGCAATTATGCAAGTGAAAGCAGGCCCTAATGCAGATGAATCTACCGTCACCTGGACAGGTCGTTTTTATAACAAAGCCAACAAAGTCGATGCGCCAGCTGGTGAAGATAACGCTACCGCTGTTAAAGCAATTGAAGGTGTTTATGACGCTGGGTTGCAGAATCTTAAAAAAGTACTAGAAGCTAAGTAGAGCCACAACTAGGTGGTGCCTCAACGAAGTATTACTACAACTGGGCATTACCCTAACTAGCGTTATCAATTGTTAAGGATGTGAATGAATGAAAAAGTTTTTGTTGTTACTTGTAAGTGTTTGCTTTATTCCTATGAGCGCTTTTGCCCATGGGCCAAGCCCGCAAAAGGTAGTAAAAGAAGTCACTATTCAAGCAGAGCCTGCTAAAGTTTGGGTCTTAGTCAAAGATTTTGGCGCTATCCAAACATGGCATCCTGATGTGGTTAGTGTCAAAACAGATACAAGAACTGATGCAGAAACCGGTGCGGCTTTATTGCACCGCGAAGTGGTGCTAAAGAATGGAAATGCATTTTTAGAAAAACTGCGTGAAGTGAATGATGCCAGCATGAAGATTGATTACAAAATGCTAGAGGCTAAAGAAAGCACGATTCCTGTGAGTAATTACCGTACTGTGATGCAAGTCAAAGCAGGTGCAACGGCTCAAGAATCAATCGTCATTATCACTGCGCGTTTTTATAACAAAGCTAACAGCATGGAAGCCCCACCAGGGCAAGATAATCCAACCGCAAATAAAGCAATTAATGAGCTATATGATGCGGCTACAATAGGCTTGAAAAAAGCGTTAGAAAAATAGATAAACGCCACTCATCTTGAGTATCAATCCTGCTTAATCAATATCGTAGAGATTAATGGCAACCAATTATTATAGAGCGCTGGGTTACGTAATAATGCTATGCGGGCTCGTGCTAATGCATAGCACTGCTTATGCGGCGCTGTCCGATGAAAACTGGCCGATGGTGAAAGAACGTTTTTTTAACCAAAGGCCAGTGACCTCTACACATTTAATAAAAGTGATCGCCCCGTTGGGGGCAGAAAATGCTGCACAAGTGCCAGTGACGCTGCAAGTCAGTAATCAACAGCAAGACCCCATCAAAAGTATTTATCTTTTTGTAGATGCTAACCCCATCCCAATGGTCGCGCATTACCAGTTTCCACTCAGTTTTAATACACTAGCACTCAGTACCAGAATCCGTATGGAAAACGATTCGCACATTCGTGCTATTGCAGAAACTGAGCAGGGCGAACTTCTCATGGCTACAACCATCGTCAATGCTGGCGGCGGATGTGCTGGGGCTGTTGCGGAAGATGAAGCGATCGTCAGAGAAAACGCTGGTAAAGTGAAGTTTCAACTCAATCCACCATACAAATTGAATGAAACTGCCTCTGCTACCCTGCAAATCAAACATCCGATGTACACTGGTTTGCAGACAGACACTAAAACCAAACGATTAAAGCCAGCTTTTTATATGCAATATGTCGACATTCTGTTTGAGCAAACCACTGTAATGAAAGTTGAATTTAACGTCGGCACGGCAGAGAACCCCTACTTAAACTTTAGGTTTGATCTACCAACATCACATCATCATACACATGTGGATAAAGTACACATCCAATTATCGGATAACGAACAAAAAGCAGTGACACATACAATTCACTTAACCCCCTGAAAGCACTTAACCTATTGAATTTACATAAAAAGTTTAAAATACCTAAAATCTAGCCTCACTAGGAATGTTAAATTCACTTTAAAGCAATTGGCAACTTTACAACTAGCGCAGACATAAAATCAGCTTTCACTGAAAACCTTGAACGGGAATAACTCCCGATACTATTCGGGAGTTTTGGAATAGGGCATATCAACCGCCCAAACTAAAATCATGATTACCGTTACGCGTGTACTCACGTTGTTACAAGCCCCAATTATTAAAGGTAAATTATGATTAAGTTAATATCAGCACCAAGTCTTTTACTTATTACCCTAAGTAGCATTGCGCAAATGGCCATCGCATCTCCACTGGCCTACGTGCCCAATGAGAAAGACGGCAATGTGTCTGTAATCGATACGCAATCAGATAAAGTGCTATACAACCTACCCGCAAAAGGGAAATTAGGTAACAAAATTCAGGCAGTGGCGATGGATCCAGCAGGACAAAAACTATACGTCGTTGTGCGAGATGATAATGCGGTTGCCATGATTGACCTCGTGTCTAAGAAAGAACAATTACGGATTGAAGTGGGAGATGAGCCCGAGGGCATCAGTGTCTCGCCAGATGGTAAAACACTGGCAGCATGCCTAGAAGAGGAAAATGCAGTTTCTTTTGTCGATTTAACCACATTTAAATTAACGCATACGGCAAAAACACAAGGTAAAAACCCAGAGCACTGTGTATATTCGCCAGATGGTAAATGGCTATTAGCCAGCAATGAAGAAAGCGGTGATGTGGATGTGATTGATACCGCTAAGCATGCATCAGTTGCGCTGATTAAATCGACTAAGCACCCACGTGGTATCGGATTTTCACCAGACAGCAAGTTAGCATATATTGCTAACGAAGCCGCCAATCTTTTAGAGGTGGTCAATGTCGCTGACTGGAAAGTGATTAAAAAAATACCAGTAGGGTTGCGTTCCAATGGCGTCAAAGTCAGTGCAGATGGTAGCCGAGTTTATGTGAGTAACGGTGGTGATGGTAATGTGAGTGTCATTGATGCGAAAGCACAAAAAGTGATTGCCACAATTTCTGTTGGTAAGCGCCCCTGGAACATGGCGATGACGCCAGACGGTAAAAAACTCTATGTCGCCAATGGCAGAAGCAACAGTGTTTCTGTGATTGATACCGATAAAAATAAATGGGTGAAAGATATTCCAGTGGGGCAATTACCTTGGGGGGTGGTCATTCATTAATATGTGTGTTTTTACTGTTGCATATTTCTGTAAAGGTAACGTTAATCTGGGGTTGATTGAGGCAGCTTAATTTTACTGATACTAATGCTAGTTTTATCTTTTATTTAAATAATTACGATATTTCAAGCATTCGGTCATGCCATATATTTGTGCCATATTATTAAGCGGTTATTTCTCTTCACTGAGAGAAATAATTAACGTTTAGCTATCAGCACCGTTTAAACATCAGCACCGTTTAAACATCAGCTAAGTCATTTCAGCAAAAAAAAGCCCGGGGCGTAAACGCCTCGGGCTAACTCGCAATCAACACATCAAGTTTTAACCTAAGTTGGTATCATCAAGTAACAGTTGCATGCAAAATTCCATGCAATACCCATTCAATACCAAAACACAGCACAGCGATGAGTAGGGCGGGAAAGTAACTGAACATGCTCAATATCTTTCAATACGTTGCATGGCCTAGGTTCAGCACTCTCCCATAACGCATCGTTACGCTATGTATATAAATAGCAAAAGATATGCCAATATGGAGTTGTTTTTAACCTGTTGATTTTTATGATATTTAAATTTTAAAGACAGTATTAAGAAAAGCGTTGGTTGCTTTTAAAGAACCATGTGGTTGTTTACAGCCATTATTGCTACGTGTGGATATGCAGTGGATTGGTTGGTGTATATGAGCAGAAATTAAAAAGCCCACGTGATCAAAATCACGTGGGCTTTTTGCTTCAATTGAACAAGAATGAAGCTTTTAAGCTTTACTCTTTACCGATTTGGTAAATTTCTTTGCTGTTTTCAACGATTTTGCCACTAGTTGCATCTACTTCAACTTTAACT
>CAZZDN010000076.1:0-8496 GCA_964652655.1 uncultured Methylotenera sp. | reverse complement strand
TAAAACAAGCGCAGAAGATGAGTTGAGTGAAAACGATAAGACAGCGCTATTAGAACATTTGCGTAAAGAGCATGGCACGCTTGCTCCTAAGAACAAAATTACCCTTACACGCAAATCAAGTACAGAAATCAAGAAAACAGACAATACTGGTAAAGCGCGAACCATTCAAGTTGAGGTGCGTAAGAAACGCGTCATTGAACAACGTGATGAGGTAAGTTTGCCTGAAGAAGATGTCGTCGAGGAAGTTGCAGTAGAGGCTTTTGCTGAAGTAGCGGAGGCTCCTGTAGAAGCGCCTACACCTATCGTTGAAGTGCCGGTAGAAGTGGTTGTCGAACCAGAGCCAGTCGCTGTGGTAGAAACGCCAGTAGAGCCTGTGGTTGAGCCAGAGCCAGTCGTTGCAACTGTAGTAGAGCCTGCTACTGAACCAGAGAAAGTGGTAGTAAGGCAGCAAACCATTAGTCGTAAAGATTTGCTTGGTGCTGAAGAAATTGCGCTACGTGAGCAAGAGGCGAAGCGTCATGCGACTTTGTTGGCATTGCAAGCAGAAGATAAGCGTAAAAAAGAAGAGCTAGCGCAGCGTCGTTTGGATGAAGAGGCGAGAAAACTAGCCGAAGCTGAAGCGGCTAAAGCTAAAGCGGCTAAGCTCTCAGAGGGTACGTTGCACAAACCTGCAGCAAAAGAAGGTGCTGAAAAACCGGGCGCAAAAGATGCTAAAAAAGGTAAAGGCAATAATAAAGAGTGGACAGACGCGGAGAATAAAAAACGTGGATTAAAAACACGTGGCGATGTGACAGGCGGCAAAACTGGCTGGCGTGCACCTAAGGGTAAAGGGGGTAAACATCATGATGATGAGCAGCAACACGCATTTACTGCACCAACTGAACCGCTAGTGTATGAGGTGCTGGTGCCAGAAACCATTACTGTGGCTGATTTGGCACACAAGATGTCGGTTAAGTCTGGTGAAGTGATTAAGACCCTAATGGGCATGGGGATGATGGTAACCATCAACCAAGTGCTAGACCAAGAAACCGCAATTATTATTGTGGAAGAGATGGGCCATAAAGCTCAGGCTGCAGCCCCAAATGATCCTGATGCCTTTATTGAAGAGGCTGAACATGCAGAAGCAGTGATGGAAACTCGTCCCCCTGTGGTGACTGTCATGGGTCACGTAGACCATGGTAAAACTTCATTGTTGGATTATATTCGTCGTAGCCGAGTGGCAACTGGTGAAGCGGGTGGTATTACACAGCACATTGGTGCCTACCATGTAGAAACACCGCGCGGCATGGTGACGTTTTTAGATACCCCTGGCCATGAAGCGTTTACCGCAATGCGTGCCCGTGGTGCTAAAGCAACCGATATCGTGATTCTAGTGGTGTCAGCAGATGATGGTGTGATGCCACAAACCATAGAAGCTATTCACCATGCTAAAGCGGCAGGTGTGCCGTTGGTAGTAGCAATCAACAAGATTGATAAACCTGATGCGGATCCAGAGCGCGTCAAAATGGAGTTGGTGAGCCAAGAGGTTGTGCCAGAAGACTTTGGTGGTGATGTAATGTTCCGTGCAGTTTCAGCTAAAACTGGTCAAGGCATTGATGATTTGTTAGAGGCTGTGCTACTGCAAGCGGAAGTGTTGGAGTTGCAAGCGCCTAAGAATACGCCAGCAAAAGGCTTGGTGATTGAAGGTCGTTTAGACAAAGGTCGTGGTTCAGTGGCAACGATTCTGGTGCAGTCTGGAACCTTAAAACGTGGCGATATGATTTTGGCAGGCACTACCTTTGGTAAAGTGCGTGCGATGTTGGATGAAACTGGCAAGGATGTTCAAGAAGCTGGTCCGTCTATGCCAGTGGAAATTCTAGGTTTGTCTGATGTGCCTAGCGCGGGTGAAGAAGTGATTGTGTTGAATGATGAGCGCAAAGCACGTGAAATTGCATTATTCCGTCAAGGTAAATACCGTGATGTGAAACTTGCTAAACAGCAAGCAGCTAAACTAGAAAATATGTTCGAGCAAATGGAGTCAGGTGAAGTGCAAACGCTTGGTTTAATTATCAAGTCTGATGTACAGGGTTCGTATGAAGCGTTGGCAACCAGCTTGCAAAAACTATCTACCAGCGAAGTGAAAGTCAACATCATTCATACTGGTGTGGGTGCGATTAGCGAGTCTGACGTTAACTTGGCTGCGGCATCTAAAGGCGTGTTGATTGGCTTTAATGTACGCGCTGACTCAGGTGCACGTAAACTGATTGATTCACTTGGTGTAGATGTGCGTTACTACAATATCATTTACGAAGCAGTCGATGAGATCAAGGCGGCGCTTGGCGGTATGTTGGCACCAGAGCAAAAAGAGAGCATGATAGGTACCGTAGAAGTGCGTGAAGTGTTCCGTATTTCTAAGATTGGTGCAATTGCTGGTTGCTACGTACAGGACGGTATGATTAAGCGTAACTCTAAAGTTCGCGTATTGCGTAATAACGTGATTGTGCACACTGGTGAGTTGGACTCATTGAAGCGCTTTAAAGATGACGTTAAAGAAGTTAAAAACAACTTCGAGTGCGGTCTGTCATTGAAGGGCTACAACGATATTGAGGTTGGTGATATCTTGGAAGTTTACGAAATGGTTGAGGTAGCCCGTACTTTATAACTGAAAAATTCGTCATGATACGTCGTTGCGAAACAAAAAATTCTCGCTTACATAAAGCTCGTATGCTGCGCGCAATTTCTTGTTTCGTGACTAGTCTCATATATCGCACTAATCTTATAGCTTTAGCTATTTAGGTTAGTGGTGATGCCCGTACGGATAGATTTTTTAAGTTATAGGATAATTAAATATGGCAAAAGACTTTTCACGTAGTCACCGAGTGGCTGAACAAATGCAACGCGAAATCGCGGACTTGTTGATGTTCGAAATTAAAGATCCGCGTGTAGGCATGGTGACTGTGACTGCTGTTGAAGTGACGGGAGACATGGCGCACGCTAAAATTTTCTACAGCGCGGCTAAGCAAAGTGATAGTACTCAGCAAGGCTTGGAAAAGTCTGCTGGTTTTTTGCGCACGCAATTGGCAAAACGTATGTTGCTCCGCACCGTGCCACAGTTGCATTTTGTTTACGATGCTTCAATCGATAATGGCATGATGATGTCCAAGCTGATTGATGAGGCTATCGCTTCAGATAAACCCAAGTCTTAATACTTAGAGTCAATCCCCCTTTGCAATTCAAACGTGTAAAAAAAAACATCAATGGTATTTTATTGCTAGATAAGCCGTTAGGCTTTTCTTCTAACCAAGCATTACAGCGGGTGAAATGGCTGTTGCAGGCAGTCAAAGCAGGGCATACTGGTACGCTTGATCCTCTCGCCACAGGTCTATTGCCACTATGCTTTGGTGAAGCCACCAAGTTCGCTCACTATCTCACTGATGCCGATAAAACTTATCATGCAACAATTAAATTGGGCGTTACCACCACCACTGGAGATGCTGAAGGTGAAGTGCTGAAGCAGTTGCCTGTACAGGTGACTGCTGCGCAATTCAATCAGGCTTGTTTACAGTTCATGGGCGTGATTGAGCAAACGCCACCAATGTATTCAGCCTTAAAGCATGAAGGTAAAGCGCTTTACGAGTATGCGCGAGAGGGCATAGAGGTTGCGCGTAAACTACGCACGGTGACTATTCATGCTATCAGAGTAATCAGTTTTGCTGGCGATGTGGCAGAAATTGAAGTGAAGTGTAGCAAAGGCACTTATATTCGTACGCTTGCAGAAGATATTGGCGCCAGTTTGGGCTGTGGTGCTCATTTAATTGGCTTGCGTAGGACGTATACTGCTGGCTATGAAATCGCCCAAGCAATTACTTTGGCTGAATTTGAAGCACTGACCGATGATGAACGTCTTGCAAAACTCGCGGCGCCAGATAGTGCTGTTGAAGATTTGCCGGCGATTGTTTTGGACGCAGATAGCGCATTCTATTTAATGCAAGGGCAGGCCGTATGGCAAAGCGGTAAGGTGCCTTCTGGCTTGTTGCGCCTTTATGATGAGAAGCAGGTGTTTCTGGGGTTAGGTACGTTGCAAAGTGACGGAAAAATTGCACCTAAGCGCTTGATGCAGCAAGTAAATAATTAAGTTAAATATTGAAAATAGCTTGTTAAGCTATTCACTTGTCACTATAATGTGCGGTTCATGTAAATGAATGCATTGGTGGGTTGGTATCTAAAGTTAGATGCTAGGCTGCTTTTGTATTGACGCAAAACATCTAAATTTAGGAAAAAGTTATGGCAGTTACAGCACAAGATACCGCGAAAATCGTTGCAGAATATCAACGCGCACCAAATGATACAGCTAGTCCAGAAGTGCAAGTTGCACTTTTAACAAACCGTATCTCTTATCTAACAGAGCACTTCAAATCTAACAAAAAAGACAACCACTCACGTCGTGGTTTGTTAGCTTTGGTTAGCCAACGTCGTAGCTTGTTAGACTATCTAAAACGTAAAGACGCTAGCCGTTATCAAACATTGATTCAACGTTTAGGTCTGCGTAAGTAACAGTTATACAAGTGTTTAGCTTTTTGGCTTCACTTATATAATTGCTGTAAAAAGCCGATTGCATCGAAATGCGTCGGCTTTTTTTATTGTTAGATTGTTATTGGGTAGTGAATAACAGTCTGTTGAAAAAGGAAAATAAATGTTTAATAAATTTACTAAGAGTATTCAATACGGTGCGCACACGCTAACCCTTGAAACCGGTGAAATCTCACGCCAGGCAGATGCTGCGGTAATGGTGAGCTACGGTGACACGGTGGTATTAGTAGCGGTGACCAGCAAACGTGAAGTTAAAGCAGGTCAAGATTTCTTCCCGTTGACTGTTGATTACATGGAAAAAACGTATGCCGCAGGCAAAATCCCAGGTGGTTTCTTCAAACGTGAAGGTCGTCCTTCAGAAAAAGAAACTCTGACTAGCCGTTTAATCGATCGTCCATTGCGCCCGCTATTCCCAGAAGCGTTTTATAACGAAGTGCAAGTTGTGGCAACAGTGTTGTCATCAGATCCAGAAATCGATGCAGATATCCCTGCAATTATCGGTGCATCTGCTGCGATGTCATTGTCTGGTATCCCATTCTACGGCCCATTAGGTGCGGCACGTGTTGGTTATATCAATGATGAATATGTGTTAAACCCAACGAAAGCCCAGTTGGAAGAAACTGAGTTGGATTTGGTGGTTGCAGCGACTGAAAGCGCTGTAATGATGGTGGAGTCAGAAGCTAAAGAACTGTCAGAAGAAGTGATGCTTGGCGCTGTTGTATATGGTCACGAGCAAATGCAAGCAGTGATTAAAATGATTAGCGAGTTAGCGGCTGAGGCAGGTAAAGACGCTTGGGATTGGGTTGCGCCAGAGCCAGACACTGCATTAATTGAGAAAGTTGCTAGCTTGGCTGCAGCAGATATTAATGCCGCATTCCAAATTAAAGCGAAAGGTGCACGTTCTGCTAAATTAGAAGAAATCACTAATCGCGTGTTGGCTGAGTTGGTGACAGAAGAAACCTCAACCACTGAAGCTAACAAAATTAAAAATGAAATCTTTAATTTAGAGGCGAAAACTGTACGTAGCCAAATTCTAAATGGCGAGCCACGTATTGACGGCCGCGATACGCGCACTGTGCGTCCTATCAGCATCCGTACTGGCGTATTGCCACGTACTCACGGCTCTGCATTGTTTACTCGTGGTGAAACACAGGCTTTGGTTGTAGCAACGTTAGGTACTGGTCGCGACGAGCAAACGATTGATGCATTGCAAGGTGAATACAATGACCGTTTTATGTTGCATTACAACATGCCTCCGTACGCAACTGGTGAAACTGGCCGCGTAGGTACACCAAAACGTCGTGAAATTGGTCACGGTCGTTTGGCTAAGCGCGCTTTAGTGGCTGCATTGCCAGCCAAAGAAGATTTTGATTACACCATGCGTGTGGTTTCTGAGATTACGGAATCTAACGGTTCAAGCTCTATGGCTTCAGTATGCGGTGGCTGTTTAGCATTAATGGATGCTGGCGTGCCAATGAAAAATCACGTTGCAGGTATCGCAATGGGTTTAATCAAAGAAGGCAACCGCGTAGCGGTATTGACTGATATTCTAGGTGATGAAGATCACTTAGGTGATATGGACTTTAAAGTAGCTGGTACAGAAGATGGTATCACTGCGTTGCAAATGGACATCAAAATCACCGGCATCACTGCACAAATCATGCAAGTAGCTTTAGCGCAAGCTAAAGAAGGCCGTGCGCATATCTTGGGTATCATGAAGCAAGCAGTCAGTGGCGCAAATACAGAAATGTCACAATTTGCACCACGCATTATTACCATGAAAATCAATCCTGAGAAAATCCGTGATGTGATTGGTAAAGGTGGCGCGGTGATTCGTGCGCTAACTGAGGAAACTGGCACGACGATTGATATCGAAGATGATGGTACTGTGAAAATCGCATGCACTAGCTCAGAGCAAGGTGCTGAAGCGCAACGTCGCATTGCAGAAATCACTGCTGAAGTTGAAGTGGGTCAAACGTACGAAGGTACAGTAATCAAGTTGCTTGATTTCGGTGCGATCGTGACATTGATTCCAGGTAAAGATGGCTTGTTACACATTTCACAAATCGCACATCAACGTGTGAATGCGGTTGCTGACTTCCTAAAAGAGGGCGATGTAGTGAAAGTGAAAGTGGTAGAAGCTGACGAAAAAGGCCGTGTACGTTTAAGCATGAAAGCTTTGATTGACCCGCCTGCCGCAGAAGCGAAAGCTGAAACAGAGGCTGACGAATAATACGCGACCTGCGTCACTCGTTATCTAACAAAAAGCCCGCATATGCGGGCTTTTTGTTATTAATTTAATGCATAAGTGCTTTAATCTATAAAGGCTAGAACATAAGTCTCTTATGCTTTAGCGTTTAGTTACAGCTGCTTATTTAGCGACTTGGCGCTCTCTTAGTTCGTCAAGCGTTTTACAGTCTATACAAAGTGTCGCTGTAGGACGAGCTTCTAAGCGTTTTAAGCCAATTTCAATCCCACATCCTTCGCAGTAGCCATATTCTTCATGATCAATATTACGTAAGGTCTCGTCAATTTTCTTAATTAGCTTACGTTCGCGGTCACGATTGCGAAGCTCTAGTGTCATGTCTGACTCTTGGCTTGCTCTATCGTTTGGGTCAGCAAACATTGTCACTTCGTCCTGCATTGTGTGCACGGTGCGGTCAAGTTCTTGGCTTAGCTCAGCCTTCCAGTCATTTAAGATTGAACGAAAGTGATCTAATTGAGCTTTGCTCATGTATTCTTCATCAGGTTTCGGCTGATAAGGCGTGAATTGCTTACTGATTACATCTGCCATAATAATTACCCAAATACAAAAAATTAAAATTGTTGAAAACAGCGCCAAAAATCAACTAGCGCATAAAATCAGCGCATGAGTGTACACTGATTAACCGTTTGATGCAAAAGTGTAATTTTTTAATATCTATCCAATAGATTTTATATGATTAAATTGCGTTACTGGTATGTTTGGTTATAAGGTTTCGCGAAGTTCTAGTGATAGCAACGTGTTTTCCATCAGGGTTGCAACCGTCATCGGGCCAACGCCGCCTGGTACTGGAGTAATCCAGCCGGCACGTTCTTTTGCAACGCTAAAATCCACATCGCCACAAATGCGACCATCTTCCAGACGATTGATACCGATATCAATCACGATGGCACCTGGCTTGATCCATTCGCCTTTGATTAATCCTGGTTTGCCTGCAGCGGCAACAATAAGGTCGGCCTGTGCAACCATCTTGGCTAGATCTTTCGTGTGGCGGTGGCAACTTGTTACAGTACAGCCTGCAAGTAATAGTTCTAAGCCCATTGGGCGTCCTACATGATTAGATACACCAACAACTACAGCGTCTAAGCCCATTAAGTTGATGCCAGTGGCCTCTAACATTTTAATCACCCCAAACGGCGTGCATGAGCGTAGTGTTGGCTGGCGTACTGCTAGGCGTCCAATATTGTATGGGTGGAATCCGTCCACGTCTTTGCTCGGGCTAATACATTCAATGACATGCTCTTCTTCGATTTGCGGTGGTAGTGGGGACTGCACCAGAATGCCGTCTATTGTATCGTCTTGGTTAAGTTGTGCGATTAAAGCAAGTAGCTCTTGCTCTGATGTGGTTGTAGGTAAATTGTAGGCAACGGAACGAACCCCTACTTTTTCACACGCGAGGCGTTTGTTGCGCACATAGATAGCAGAGGCTGGGTCTTCGCCTAGTAAAATAACCGCAAGACCTGGCGCTCGCTTACCTGCTGACAGGCGTTGGTTGATTCTTTCTTTGATTGAGTCTAGTAAATTGTCGGCAATTGCTTTGCCATTGATAATTTGAGCAGTCATTGGGTATCAGAATCTGAAAATTGAATTAATTTGTAAAATAAAGTGCTATTTTAGCATATAGCGATTGACCTTAATCTTAGTTTTGGTTATATTACTGCCTC
>CAZZDN010000075.1:0-8632 GCA_964652655.1 uncultured Methylotenera sp. | reverse complement strand
TAAGCATAATCTTAAAGATGGTTTATTATAATTCGAACGGCAGTAATGGTGTTAAGAAAAAGGCGTTAACAGATTGTTTTTGGACATCTAATTTTTAGAGTTGTTAGTGAAGGATAAATGTATCATGAGTGATGTACAGGAAATTTTGGCGGTTGCTGAAAAGCGTGCGATTGAAAAGCGCTTGCCGTATGCGGGTGCATTGACACCGCAAGAAGCCGATGCTGTTTTGCGTGCGGATGTGAATGCCCAATTAGTGGATGTGCGTACCAAGGCTGAGTTAGAGTTGGTGGGTCGCATACCATCCGCATTGCATGTGGAGTGGGCTTTTTACCCAGCCATGGTGGCTAACCCAGATTTTGCTCAGCAGTTACAGGCGGAACTTCAGCAAAAAGGCGCAGATAAAGATACGGTGATTATGTTCTTATGCAGAACTGGTGGGCGCTCACATAATGCTGCGGTGGTGGCTGAGTCTTTGGGTTACTTGCATGCGTATAACGTGCTTGAGGGCTTTGAGGGCGATGCAAATGAATACAAACAACGTACGCTGATCAATGGTTGGAAGCGTGCTGGCTTACCTTGGACAAATTAATGGTGGTGGACAAGTATGCAGTGATTGGTAATCCAATTGCACATAGTAAATCGCCATTGATTCATGCGGAGTTTGCGCACCAAACTGGGCAGGCGATGAGTTATGAGGCAATTTTGGCGCCGATTGATGGCTTTGACGCTACAGTTAATGAGCTGATGGCCAAGGGTTACAAAGGCCTAAATGTGACGGTGCCATTTAAATTTGATGCGTTGAGATTTGCATCTCGGCGTGGCAAGGTAAATGTTTTTGCTGCCACAGCTGGTGCGTCCAATACGCTCATATTTGATGAGGTTAATGGTGTTGTTGCCGACAACACTGATGGCGTTGGGCTCGTCAACGATATCGCTAAGAATCTCAAATTTGATCTTCGCAATAAAAAAGTCTTAGTGTTAGGGAGTGGCGGCGCAACATTTGGAGTCCTTCAGCCATTGGCAGAAGCAAGCCCTGCTTTGGTTGTGATTGCAAATCGAACATTTACTAAAGCGGAGGAAGCTGCGCGGCGTCTTATTGAGATTGTACAGGCAAGCCGAAGTAATGTTTTAAGTATGGCTAAGCGCTTTGAAGAGTTGGATGGGATGCAGTTTGATTTAATTATCAATAGTACATCTGCGGGTTTGACGGATAGTGTTTTACCTATTCCCGATTCGATTTTTGCGGAAGGTTGCCTCGCGTATGACATGATGTATGGCCGTGAAACGCCATTTATGGTACAAGCGCGCCGAAATGGTGCACAAGTGGCTGATGGGCTTGGGATGCTGGTGGAGCAGGCTGCAGAGGCCTTTTATCTATGGCGTGGTGTGCGTCCGGATACGCAACCGGTCATGGAGAAATTAAGGTCACTTGCAAAATGATGCGTTGGTTGATGAATGATGCGCCAAATGCACCTCCGTTGAGTGTTGGGGGTTATTTAAAGCGTGCGGCGCTGCTGTTTATTGTGTTTGTGCTGCTTTACCAAGTCTGGATATTTTTACATATTTGCTGGTGGGTAAAGTTTAACCCTTCTTCTAGTGCATTTATGGAAGATCGATTAGCTGTGATTCAAGAAAAGCACCCTGATGCTACGCTTAAGTATAAATGGGTCGATTATGCAAAAATATCCAAACATTTAAAGCGAGCAGTGATTGCCTCTGAGGATGCAAAATTTCTTGATCATGAGGGCTTTGATTGGGATGGCATACAAAAAGCATATGAAAAGAATCTGAAAAAGGGCAAGATTGTGGCTGGCGGTTCAACCATTAGTCAGCAGTTGGCAAAGAATCTGTTTTTATCTACCAAGCGCACGCCTTGGCGAAAAGGGCAGGAGGCGATTATTACCGTGATGCTGGAAAGTGTGATGACTAAGCAGCGTATTTTGGAAATATATCTTAACGTGATTGAGTGGGGTGATGGTGTGTTTGGTGCGGAGGCCGCGGCACGGCATTACTATAAAACCAGTGCTGCAGGTTTGAGCAAAGGGCAGGCTGCAAGATTGGCCGCTATGATTCCTAATCCTCGTTTTTACGATAAGCACCAGTACACGCGTTATCTTAATCGACGTACTGGCACAATACAGGCCAGGATGCATATGGTTTCGGTGCCTTAGTGTGAACCGAAGGCGGTTTTTATTACGGTTGCATTTTTGTTCTGCGCGTCATGCGTTTGCCGTTTAGTGGTTGGAATATGCTTTATACAATATCAATGATCTGCAGTAAGTAATCTCTGTATTAAGAAAGAACGTATGCAACCAATAGAAGACTTTTTTAACTCTATCGTTAACTTACCTAGCTTGCCTAAAGTCGTGCAAGAAGTCATGCAGATGCTGAATGATGATTCGGTTGATATTAATTTATTGGCGAGTACCATTGAGCAGGATCCAGTGATTGCGGCCAAAGTATTGAAAATGGCTAATTCATCATTTTATGGGGTGACACGAGGCGTTAAAAATATTGATGATGCTGTTGCTATTTTAGGCTTGGCTAAACTGCAATCTTTAGTGATTGCTTGTGGTGTGACTGGTGTGATTACGCATGTGCCAGGTTTAGATTTAAAAAGGTTTTGGAGTCATAGTTTATTATCTGCTGGAATTAGCCGAGAGCTTGCCAAAGAGTTAAGATTAGATGCTGAGGTAGCCTATATTGCTGGGCTATTACATAACATTGGAGATTTGCTGTTACATCTAGTGTTTCCGGTCATGGCATCGGAGGTGGATGCTATATGTGCCGACGCAAGTGCAGAAAAAAGGCGCTTGGTTGAGCGGGATGTCATTGGTTATGATCATTGTCAGATTGGTGAGGAGCTTGCGCTACGCTGGAGTTTTCCGTCCGAAATTTTACGTGTGCTAGCTTCTTATACCTCGCCTTTAGATAAGGGAGCGTGTGGATTAGCGCCAGTGATTTATCTGGCAGCACATATCGCGCAAGGCTTAGTGCGAGGTGATCAGGCCGATGCAATAGTGCTAAGTTTAAATGCAGAGGTATCTGATCACTTGAAGCTTAGTCAGGACGACTTGCTACCCTCTATTGAGCGCTATCGTGGCCTGCTACAAGAGGCGATAGCCATTATCTAGGCCAGCCTCCTTGTAGACTTGATAGCGTTTTGCTGATGTTGGCTAAGCCCCAAGTGTTTTTAGCAACAACAGCACTGATGAGCCAAGTTTGTCATCAGATGTTTTTCGAAGTTTTTTCTTACTGGTTTAGTTGGCGGTGTCTTTATTCATGTGTTTGATATAAGGCTTGTTAAAGCATTTGCCTTAGATATTTTGCCGTGTAGCTAACCTCACTTTTTGCAACTTGCTCGGGTGTGCCTTCTGCAATCACCGTGCCGCCGCCATCTCCACCTTCTGGACCCATGTCGACAATCCAGTCTGCGGTTTTAATCACATCTAAATTGTGCTCAATAATCACGATGGTATTGCCTGCATCACGTAGGCGGTGAATCACATCTAGCAGTAGCTGAATATCTGCGAAGTGAAGCCCGGTAGTGGGCTCGTCTAAAATGTAGAGCGTGCGGCCTGTATCGCGCTTGCTTAGTTCTAGGGCTAGTTTCACACGTTGCGCTTCACCGCCAGATAGTGTGGTTGCACTTTGCCCTAGCGTAATGTAACCCAAGCCAACATCCAGCAAGGTTTGCAGTTTTCTAGCAATCACAGGTTGCGCGCTAAAGAAGGCATGTGCTTGTTCTACGGTCATGCCTAGAATTTCATGGATATTTTTACCTTTGAACTGGATTTCTAGCGTTTCGCGGTTATAGCGTTGGCCTTTACATACGTCGCATGGCACGTACACATCAGGTAGGAAGTGCATTTCCACACGCAATACACCATCGCCTTGGCATGCTTCGCAACGACCACCTTTAACGTTAAATGAGTAGCGACCTGGGCCGTAGCCACGGGCGCGACTTTCTGGCACGCCAGCAAATAAGTCGCGGATTGGGGTAAATAAGCCCGTATAGGTGGCAGGGTTGGAGCGAGGTGTGCGACCAATTGGGCTCTGGTCGACATCGACCACTTTATCAAAGAACGCTAAACCATCAATACTATCGTAAGGTGCTGGCTCGGTACTGCTACCGTACAAGTGTTGTGCCACAATGCGATACAGCGTATCGTTAATTAAGGTGGATTTTCCGCTGCCCGATACGCCAGTGATACAGCTGAGTAGACCTACCGGTAGATTCAATGTCACGTTTTTGAGATTGTTGCCAGTGGCATTGGTCATTTTCAGCCAGCGCTCAGGGTCTGGTGCGGTGCGCTTTTTGTTGTAAGTGATTTGGCGTTTACCACTTAAATACTCACCAGTCACTGAATTGGTGTTTTCTTTAATTTCTGTTGGTGTGCCTTCTGCCACAATACGGCCACCGTGCTCGCCTGCACCTGGGCCAATATCGACCACGTAGTCGGCAGCCATAATGGCGTCTTGATCATGTTCAACTACAATCACGCTGTTGCCGATGTCACGTAGGCGTTTCAGTGTATCCAGTAGGCGGTCATTGTCGCGTTGGTGTAGGCCAATAGATGGCTCGTCTAACACATACATCACACCGGTTAAGCCGCTGCCAATTTGAGAGGCTAGCCGAATGCGCTGCGCCTCGCCGCCTGACAAGGTTTCTGCCGAGCGAGATAGTGATAGGTACTCTAGGCCTACGTTGGTCAAGAATTTCAGGCGGTTGCTGATTTCTTTAACGATTTTGTCAGCAATCGCTAATTTTGCGCCTGTTAACTCAAGTTCTTCAAAGAAAGTGAGTGCTAACTTTAATGGCACTTGGCAAACTTCGTGAATGTTCTTGTTGCCCACTTTCACATGGCGAGCTTCTTTACGCAGACGCGTACCTGCACAGTCAGGGCAACTTTGTGAGTTCAGGTATTTCGCTAGTTCTTCACGCACGGTTTGTGAGTCGGTTTCGTGGTAGCGACGCTGGAGGTTATTTAAAATGCCCTCAAACGTATGAATTTTTTGATAAAACACACCGCGTTCATTCAGATATTTAAACGCAATCTCCTCTTTGCCGCTACCGTTGAGTAGTATCTTTTGAATAGGCTCCGGTAGTTCTTCAAATGTGGTGTCCAAATCAAATTGATAGTGCGCGGCCAAGCTTGCTAACATTTGGAAGTAGAACTGGTTGCGCTTATCCCAGCCTTTAATAGCCCCTGATGCCAAAGATAGGTGTGGGAATGCTACGACGCGTTTCGGGTCAAAGAAATTGATGTTGCCTAAGCCATCACAGGTTGGGCAGGCGCCCATTGGGTTGTTGAAAGAGAATAGGCGTGGCTCTAGTTCCGCAAGTGAGTAGTCACATACGGGGCATGAGAATTTGGCAGAGAATAAGTGCTCTTTGTCGGTATCCATCTCCACCGCAATCGCTTTGCCTTCTGCTAGGCGTAATGCAGTTTCAAAAGACTCAGCGATGCGCTGCTTCATGTCTGGCTTCACTTTAATGCGGTCAACCACGACATCTACGTTATGTTTGGTCGTTTTGGCTAACTGTGGCAGCGCATCAATCTCGTAAATTTTGCCGTCCACACGCAACCTCACAAAACCCTGTGCTTTCAGCTCTTCAAATAAATCAATTTGCTCACCTTTGCGATTTGAAACCACGGGCGCCAAAATCATGAGCTTAGTATCTTCAGGCAGCGCTAATACACTATCCACCATTTGGCTGACAGTTTGCGCCTCCAATTTGATGCCGTGTTCCGGGCACTCTGGGTCGCCTGCGCGTGCATACAATAACCTTAGGTAATCATGAATCTCTGTGACCGTGCCAACTGTAGAACGAGGGTTATGCGAGGTTGATTTTTGCTCAATCGAGATGGCTGGGGATAAACCTTCAATCAAATCAACATCTGGCTTATCCATCCTTGCCAAAAATTGACGCGCGTAAGCTGAAAGTGACTCGACATAGCGACGCTGACCCTCTGCATACAAGGTGTCAAACGCCAGTGAAGATTTACCTGAGCCGGATAGGCCAGTAATCACAACGAGTTGATTACGTGGTATATCCAACGAAATGTTCTTTAAATTGTGCGTACGAGCACCGCGAATGCGAATTAAATCCATATAGCTAAATCCATTGTACTTTTACTGACCTGCAAGCCTCATCAACTCAGTCATGATCGATTGCGGTTTGTGGCGACTGAAATTGATGCCGCAGTAATGTTTGTGAAAAGAGGTTTGCTGTGATTCATATACCCATGTCAGCGCATGTTTTAACGCATAAAAAACGCACAAAAACTAAATGACTTGTACGCAATTTTATGAAACATTGAGGTTAACATTAGGGCAACCTGCTAATATACTACTTTTATGCAATTAGCTTAATTATTTTTCATGTCTTTATCGCAACATCCCTCATCAGACAATATGACACCAGCCGAAAGACGCGCTACTTTAAGTTTAGCGTCCATCTATGGTTTACGTATGTTTGGTATGTTCTTAATCTTACCAATTTTTGCAATTTACGCATCAACACTTCCTGATAAGCCAAGCAGTTTTATGGTTGGCTTGGCGTTAGGGGCTTACGGTTTAACGCAAGCCTTACTGCAACTACCATTTGGCATGGCCTCGGATAAGTATGGTCGCAAGCCCATGATCTATCTTGGGTTGGCTATTTTCGCAGTTGGTAGCTTGGTTGCGGCGTTATCCTCAACCATTGAAGGCATTATTGTCGGCCGTGCTTTGCAAGGCGCAGGCGCCGTATCTGCTGTGGTGACTGCTTTGGTGGCTGATTTAACGCGCGATGAACATCGCACTAAGGCGATGGCCACTATCGGTGTGACAATCGGTATTGCATTCTCATTGTCTTTAATTGGTGGACCTATTCTCAACCAATGGATAGGCGTGCCAGGTATTTTTGCATTGACTGGCGTGCTAACTTTGGTCGCTATCGCTGTGGTACGTTTTGTAGTGCCTGACCCAGTGCATAGTCACTATCATTCTGATGCTAGTGCTACACCAGTCAGGTTAAAGGGCGTGCTTAAAAATACACAGTTGTTACGTTTGAACTATGGTATTTTTGCATTGCATGCCGCACAAATGGCGATGTTTGTCGTGGTACCCTTTGCGATTGTCAGTGCAAGCGGTTTGCATGAAAATCAGCATTGGCAAATATATTTACCCATCGTGTTGGCGTCGTTTGTGTTGATGGTGCCAGCGATTATTTATGCTGAAAAACAATCACAGATGAAGCGCGTATTCATCGCAGCCATTGCCATGATGTTGCTGGCACAGTTGATGTTCTCAGCCTCAATTGACTACTTTTGGGGAATTGTTGCTTCTCTCACGGTCTATTTTGTGGCATTTAATGTACTAGAAGCCTCTTTGCCTTCATTAATTAGTAAAATTGCACCAGCCGCCGCGAAAGGCACGGCAATGGGGGTATATAACACCGCGCAATCATTAGGTATATTTGTGGGAGGTGCGTTAGGTGGCTATCTTTCACACGTTTATGGCTTTGCTAGCGTATTTATATTTTGTGGCGTGATGATGTTTTTATGGCTATTATTAGCATCTTCAATGCAAGCGCCGCCAGCAGTTAGAACCAAAATGTACACCATGGAAGCCTCTGCTGACCAGATGACTGAAGAGATGGTGGCTAGTGTTAGAAATAGACTTGCCAAGCTCGCTGGCGTGATAGAAGCCGCAGTGTTGCCACAAGAGCGCACGGTAATTTTGAAAATAGATAAATCGTACGATTGGGATGACGCCCAAGTGTATCAATTGTTGAGAGGGTAAACATGGCATCAGTAAATAAAGTGATATTGGTAGGTAATCTAGGCCGCGACCCAGAAGTGCGCTATATGCCAAACGGCGAGGCTGTCTGTAATTTTAGTATTGCTACTACCGATAGCTGGAAAGATAAGTCGGGCGCTAAACAAGAACGTACCGAGTGGCACAACATTGTGATGTATCGCAAGCTTGCTGAAATTGCTGGCGAATACTTGAAAAAAGGTCGTCCAGTTTATGTAGAAGGCCGCTTACAAACGCGTAAATGGCAAACCAAAGAAGGCCAAGACCGTTACACGACTGAAATTATTGCCGATCAAATGCAAATGTTAGGTGGTCGTGATGGTGCTGGTTCAAATGCGAGTTACGATGGCGGTATGGATCAAGGCGGTGACTATAATGATTATAATCAGGCGCCATCTAGTCAAAGTCAGCCAAGACAAGCGCCAGCGGCTAAGCCAGCGACTACAGGCTCAGGTTTTGATGATTTTGAAGATGATATTCCTTTTTAGCGACTACCTTGCATTAAATAGTAAATAAACCCCGTTAACTTTATGAGTTAACGGGGTTTTTCTTTTGTTTACATACATTTTTTATGTTATTAGTATATAGTGATAAGGTGTACCTTGAAAAAGTGTAAATAGTGAACAAAAAATATAGTGTGAAAACGATTGTTACGTCATCAGGAGAGCGTCTTCCTTTTTTGTTGGGTCGTGATGGTTTGCCAATTTTTGAACCTACTGTGTTTTCTTTGACTGAGATTCGTTCGAAAAACAGATCGTCCAATACAATCGATAGTTATCTGAGATCTGTTATGGTGTTTCTGCTATTTCTTGATTTACGAAACATT
>CAZZDN010000074.1:0-8681 GCA_964652655.1 uncultured Methylotenera sp. | reverse complement strand
CTTGCCATAATCCATCTTATAGATATGGTCACCAGCTAAAATCAATACATATTCAGCGCCACCTTCACGCAAGATGTCTACGTTCTGATACACCGCATCTGCAGTCCCTTTGTACCACTCTTCTGATATACGTTGCTGTGCTGGAATGATGTTGACATACTCATTGAACTCACCACGTAAGAAACCCCAACCACGCTGGATATGCTGAATCAGACTTTGCGCTTTATACTGGGTTGCTACATTGATACGGCGAATGCCAGAGTTAACACAATTAGATAGTGGAAAATCAATAATTCTAAACTTACCACCAAACTGAACTGCTGGCTTAGCACGCCAGTCTGTGAGACTTTTGAGACGACTGCCTCGCCCCCCCGCTAAAATCATCGCGACGGTATTTTTGGTTAAGGTACTAATAAAACGATCTGAATTTTGGTCCGCTTGTCGTGTTTGCGACATGATGCCCTCCTGAAGTTTGTATAGTTACTTAAATTGCGCCAGCTGGGCTTTCTAGCTTATTTTACGTACGACTGCTTTCGTTTACATTATAATCAGCTTAAAGCATTATAATCTAGCTAAATATAGCGCTAAAAATACAAATAATTGCAACACAAATAAAAGCTAAAAAACCTTAAAATTATTAGGGAACTGATATTTTGGTAAAATCTAAGTCAATTCAGGCATCATCTAAAGCACACACACAAGCTTTACACCGCATTTTAGAAGCTCGTCACCATGACCCTTTCAGCTTCTTAGGGCAACATGCGGTAACAATCGATGATCATTCGCTTAACATTTACCGCGCATTCCTACCTTACGCAACCAATGTAAAGCTCAAAATTGGCAAAACTTGGGTAGCCCTAGAAAAGACGCATTCTGACGGGCTATTTGAGCTCACATACGAAAATGCACAAACAGCACCCTGCTTATTACAAATAACAACGATAGACCAAACATATGAAACTTATGACCCTTATAGTTTTGGCTCTAGCATCACACAAGATGAGCTATACCTGTTTGGTGAAGGTCGCTTAAAACTTGCTTATAAAACCCTAGGCGCGCAATGCATCACTCAAGATAACGTCGACGGTGTTCGCTTTGCCGTATGGGCACCTAATGCTGAACGTGTCAGCGTTATTGGTAGCTTCAACAACTGGGATGGACGCGTACATTCGATGCGTACGCACGGCTCAAGTGGCATATGGGACATTTTCATTCCCAACTTAACCACCAACGACACATATAAATTTGAAATCCGTAACCGACATACAGGTAACCTACTCGTCAAAACAGATCCTTATGGCTTTGAATTCGAACCTCGCCCAGGTACTGCCACAAAAATCAGCCGTAGCAACCACCAATGGGAAGACAAAGCATGGCTAGAAGCGCGTAAAAAGCGTGATTGGCTACACGCACCGTTTAATTGCTACGAAGTGCATCTTGGCTCATGGCAGCGTAACGATAAAGGTCATTTTTTAACCTATCGTGAACTAGCTAAAACGCTTGTACCTCATGTAGTTGCAATGGGCTACACCCACGTTGAACTGTTACCTATCTCAGAACATCCTCTTAATGAATCATGGGGTTATCAAACGACTGGCTACTTTGGTGTCACCAATAGATTTGGCTCGCCAGATGATTTGCGTTTTCTAATCGACACGTTCCACCAAGCCAATATTGGGGTAATACTAGATTGGGTACCCGGTCACTTCCCTAAAGATGATTGGGCGCTAGCACGCTTTGACGGTACGGCGCTATACGAACATGAAGACCCACGCTTAGGCGAGCATCAAGATTGGGGGACTTATATTTTCAATTACGGTCGCAATGAAGTCCGTAACTTCCTCATCAGTAATGCATACTTCTGGCTCCAAGAGTTCCACATTGATGGTTTACGTGTTGATGCAGTAGCCTCCATGCTCTACCTAGACTATTCACGCAACCCTGGTGAATGGCTACCTAACAAATTTGGTGGCAGAGAAAATCTCGATGTAATTGATTTCTTAAAGCAACTTAATATTATGGTGGGCGAAGATTTTGCTGGCGTGCTTACAATTGCTGAAGAGTCAACCGCGTGGCCGATGGTATCGAGGCCTGTTTACCTTGGCGGTTTAGGCTTTAGTATGAAATGGAATATGGGCTGGATGAACGACACGCTCGCCTATATTGAAAATGACCCCGTACACCGCCGCTACTATCATGACAAATTAACTTTTGGTCAACTCTATGCCTATTCAGAAAACTTTGTCTTACCGTTTTCTCATGATGAAGTCGTGCATGGTAAAAAATCGCTACTCGATAAAATGCCAGGTGACTCTTGGCAAAAGTTTGCGAATTTGCGCTTATTGGCGACGTACCAAATGACCACTCCCGGCAAAAAGCTTAACTTTATGGGCAATGAGTTTGGGCAAGGTCGTGAGTGGAATGTCAATAGCAGCCTAGACTGGCATTTACTAAGCGACACCTATACGGGTAGCGCTTGGCATCAGGGCGTTCAGCGATTACACACCGATTTAAATCGCCTGTATAAAGAAACAAACGCACTGCATACCTTAGATTTTGAATCGCATGGTTTCGAATGGATTGACTGCCACGATACAGAACAATCAATTATCAGTTACGTAAGACGCGGATTAGACAATAGTTTTGTTATAATAGTGTTGAATTTTACACCCGTGTTACGTAATGAATACCGCATTGGTGTTCCGCAAGCTGGTAGCTACTCAGAAATATTTAACAGTGATGCAAGTTGCTACGGCGGCAGTAACAAGGGAAATGGCGCGGGTCTACATACCGAGAACATAGCATGGATGCATCATGCTCAATCGCTTGTCATCACGTTGCCACCATTAGCTGGTATCGTTTTAAAAATACAATAACCTATTGAAAATAAAGTACTAAAACAAATGGCTAGACTGAACAAACACCCTGTATGGCAACAACTTTGTCAACATCAAGAAAAAATTGCATCTATTCATATGCGCGATATGTTCGCCAACGATCCAGATCGCTTTAGTAAATATAGCCTTAAATTTTCAGACATATTGCTTGATTACTCAAAACATCGCATCACAGACGAAACACTTCCTTTACTGTTCCAAATGGCTCGCGAAGCTAAGGTTGAAGAGTGGCGCGACAAAATGTTTGCTGGTGAAAAAATCAATATCACCGAAAACAGAGCTGTATTACACACAGCCCTGCGCAACCGCGCTAATACGCCTGTCATGGTAGATGGTCGTGACGTCATGCCGGATGTTAACGCAGTGTTAGCTCAAATGCGTGAATTCTCTGACAAAGTGCGCAATGGCACTTGGTTAGGATACACAGGTAAACGCATCACTGACATCATCAACATTGGTATCGGTGGTTCTGACCTCGGCCCAGTAATGGTTTGCGACGCGTTAAAGCCATACTCAAGCCCTGATTTAAAAGTTCATTTTGTATCAAACATTGATGGGGCGCATTTAATGCGTGCACTCAATGTTTGCAATCCAGAAACTACGTTATTCATTGTGGCTTCAAAAACATTTACGACGCAAGAAACCATGACTAATGCACATTCTGCACGTGCATGGTTCTTGAACGCAGCGAAAGATGAAGCCCATGTGCCTAAACACTTTGTTGCATTATCTACCAATGGAAAAGCGGTAAAAGAGTTTGGTATCGACACCGCGAATATGTTCGCATTCTGGGATTGGGTAGGCGGTCGCTACTCACTATGGTCTGCAATCGGCTTATCAATTGCCTTGTATGTGGGTATGGATAACTTTGAAGATTTGCTCACTGGCGCATTTGAAATGGATGAACATTTTAAAAATGCACCATTAGAAGAGAACATGCCTGTCATCATGGCATTAGTGGGAGTATGGTATAACAACTTCTTCCATGTAGACTCACAAGCAATTTTACCTTATGACCAAGGTTTATCACGTTTCCCTGCGTATTTACAACAAGCAGATATGGAAAGTAATGGTAAATTCATCTGCCGGGATGGTAGCCGTGTTAGTTACAAAACGGGCGCTGTGGTATGGGGTGAAGCTGGCACCAATGGTCAGCATGCTTTTTATCAACTGATACACCAAGGGACACAAATTGTACCGGCTGACTTTTTGATGCCAGTGCATAGCCACTATAAAGTAAGCAGCAATGGTTATGCGCATCATAAAATCCTGCTCGCTAATTTCCTTGCGCAGACACAATCTCTGATGTTAGGTAAAACCACAGAACAAGCACGTGCTGAATTAGAGAAACAAGGCCTATCAGGTGAAGCACTAGAAAAACTGTTACCGCACAAAACCTTTGAAGGCAACCGTCCAACTACTTCAATCTTGTTTGATAAGTTAACGCCAAACACTTTAGGTAAATTAATTGCTCTTTACGAGCACAAAATCTTCGTACAGGGCATTATTTGGGACATTAACAGCTATGATCAATGGGGTGTAGAGTATGGTAAGCAAATTGCACAGCAAATTCTTCCGCAACTCACCAACGATGAAGTCGTGACTAATTACGACAGCTCCACTAACGGCTTAATTAACTATACGAAAGCCCTTAAACCAGACTAGGCAACTTGCGTATCTTTTTTTTAATTAAAACAGATATGCGTTGTCATTTAAATTCAGTTTTATTTGTTATGATAAAAACCCAATGGCATACACCCATTGGGTTTTTTGTTATCTGCATCACCTGGTTTAACGATTCAATATAATAAGCATGCTAATTGAGAGAACTATGGCTAACCTAGATAAATATCGCGTCAATCCAAAAAAATTCTCACTTAAAGACTTTGATACGAAAGATAAGACAGAGCGAAGCGGAAGCAAAGAAGATAACGAAGCCGCAATGTTTGAGCTAGCAACCGAAATTAGTGCACTACAAGACATTCTGCATGCAGAAGGTAAACGCAAGGTATTGTTGATACTCCAAGGCATGGATACTAGTGGTAAAGATGGCACAATTCGCCATGTGTTTAAAGAAACAGACCCTTTAGGTATCAGACTCGCAAGCTTTAAAGCACCTAGTGACGAAGAACTTGCGCATGACTATCTATGGCGAGTGCATCAACAAGCACCGAAAACGGGAGAGCTAGTGATTTTCAATCGAAGTCATTATGAGGATGTGTTGATTGTAAAAGTCCACAAATGGATTGATGAGGCAGAATGTCAGCGCAGATATGCGCAAATTAACGACTTTGAACGACTTCTGACAGAAACAGGGACGACAATTATTAAATGCTTCTTACATATCTCAAAGCAGGAACAAAAAAAGCGCCTGCAAGAGCGCTTAGATAATCCAACTAAAACTTGGAAATTCAACCCATCTGATCTGAAAGAGCGCGAGCTGTGGCCTAGTTATATGGAAGCATACGAACAGGCCATCAAAGCAACCTCAACTGAATATGCACCGTGGTACATTGTGCCAGCAGACTCTAAAACAAATCGTAACCTGCTAATCTCTAGGCTACTATGTCAAACACTTAAACAATTAGATTTGAAATACCCCGAAGTACCAGAGGCATTCAAATCTATTGTGATTGACTAACGTAACTTAATTTGACCAGAATCAACAAGCTGTCTTGAAATGACTTCACCAATAGTTGCGCTCACGCTAGCACCAATACGCTTAGCAATACGGCTTGCAAAATCATCTTGATAAGTAAAGTCTACAATTTCTTCCTGCTTAATGACTTCACGTGCAACATAATCTGCACTACCAACGGCATCAGCTAGCCCCATTTTAATACTTTGCTCTCCGCTCCAAAAAAGGCCACTGAAAGTCTCGGGCGTTTCTTTTAAACGTGCGCCTCTTCCTTGACGCACTACTGCTTTAAATTGCTCATGGATTTCATTGAGCATCGCCTGTGCTAACGCTTGATGTTTAGGATTGATTGGAGAAAATGGATCCAACATAGCTTTATTTTCTCCTGCAGTCATCAAACGACGCTCTACACCTACCTTTTTCATCGCTTCAGTGAAGCCGTAGCCATCCATTAAAACGCCGATTGAGCCCACAATACTTGCTTTATCGACATAAATTTTATCAGCCGCGGCAGCGATATAATATCCACCAGATGCGCAAATATCTTCAACGACTGCATAAACAGGGATTGTAGGATGCAACTTTTTTTGCCGCCTAATTTCATCATTAATAATCCCTGCCTGAACTGGACTACCACCCGGGCTATTAATTCTCAGAATAATACCTTTAGTACCTTTGTTCTCATAAGCGTCTTTTAAACTTGACATCACAGCATCTGCATTCACATCACCGCCCGCTTGAATCACACCATTGATTTCGATTAACGCTGTATGCTTATCAAACGTTTTTTTATCACTGCCAAATACACCTAGTAAGATTAGCAATAAGACCAGTAGATAAGTGAAAGTGAGGCCTTTAAAGAAGGTGCTCCAACGGCGCGCTGTTTTTTGCTCAGTGAGTGCGGCTGTTGCTAACTTCTCAATTACATTTCGCTGCCAGGTTGTATCTTCTACCAGCGTGCGCTTAGCATTTCCATTAGCCTCTGTTGTTTCTTGATACTGCTCAGTCATTTTTAGCTCACCTGTATTTTATTTTAATTAGAAATCGATGCTGTATTGATAATAATTTTCTGATTTTGTTCAACCAACTCAATGGGTTTTAATCGTTTTCCTTTACATGGTCCCAATACACAAAATCCGTTGTCAGGCCTGTAGTGTGCGCCATGTGTTGCACAGATTAAATAGTCGCCCTGCGCCGTAAAGAACTCGCCTTCGTTCCAATCCAATTCAACAGGGACATGCGCGCATTGGTTTACATACGCATAGGGTAATTGATTAAATCGCACGACAAAACCTGTTGCAAATTCACCCAGTGCAGGCAGTGGAAACCGAATACCTTGGCCGCCATCTTTTAGGGTTGCGCTATCAATCACAACCATATCTTGATCTGACTTATCATCTTCTAAATGCATACACGCAACCTTTTATGCATGCTCTAAAAGCCAATGACGCAAATCTGCAAATGCATCAAATTGCGCAATCGGATCTAAATGCTGCCAATACTCAGCTGGCTGAGCACCATAAGTGACGCCAATCGCGCTAACTCCAGCATTTTTAGCCATCTGTAAATCATAACTGGTGTCACCAATCATTAAGGTGCGCTCTGGTAATACAACCAAATTATCCATCAACTCATCCAACATTTGCGGATGCGGTTTTGAAAAACATTCATCCACCGTACGTGTGGCATGAAACTGCCGTGTCAACCCTGCATGCTCCATTGCCATGTTTAAGCCCCTACGACCTTTACCGGTTGCTACCGCCAACTTAAAGCCTCGCTTATTCAACTCAACAATGGTGTCCGCCGCACCAGGAAACAAGAGTATCTCGCTCTCTTCAGCATAATAATTAGCATTATATTGCGTAGCTAATGCTTGCGCCTGTGCAGCAGGAATATCACCATAAAGCGCTTGAATAGATTCACGCAAACCCAAACCAATAATACTACTTGCAGCTTCACGTGTAATCGCAGGCAAACCCACCTGCTCTGCCGCTTTTAAAATGGCATTCACAATCATGCCTGTAGAATCTGCTAACGTGCCATCCCAATCCCATACAATTAAATCAAACTTCTTTGGCATTACAACTTACTCTTTCTCTAACTTTAGTAAAAATTTATTCAACTCAGCAGGCATTGGTGCAATGAGTTCTAGCTTCTCAGCAGTTAATGGATGTCGTATTTTAGTGACTGACGAATGCAAGAACATGCGTTTTAGCCCATGCTTTGTAAGAAACTTGTTTAAATCAAAATCACCATATTTATCATCGCCAACAATCGGGAAACCTAAATGTGCCAACTGTACACGTAACTGATGAGTTCTACCTGTCACTAGCTGTGCTTCTAACAGGCTGAATTTTCCGATCACAGCATGATTAAAGTTTTTAAGTAACCTAAACATAGTCTCTGAATGCTGACGCTCACCGAACTTGTCTTTAGAGACATCGGTCACGACGTTCACACGACGCTCACCGTTAGGTAATACATATTTCTGTAAATCTAGCACCACACGCTTTTTGGGCTCGAGCCATTCGCCCTGTACCAACATTAAGTAACGTTTATCAGTTTGGTTATTACGAATCGCTTCATGAAGCGCGACTAATGCACTTCTTTTTTTAGCCAGCATCAATACGCCTGAAGTTTCACGATCTAAACGATGCACCAATTCTAAAAATTTAGCGCGTGGACGCTCAATACGCAATTGTTCAATCACGCCGCGACTGATGCCGCTACCGCCATGTACTGCAAAACCAGCAGTCTTATCGATCACCAACATGGCGTCATCTTCATAAATAATCGCCTGCTCAAATTTTGAGGTAGCAGGTACCACAGACTCTAGTTTTTCAACTACGGTTGAACGCGTAGGTGGCACCCTGACTATATCCCCCAAACTTAAGCGAAAATCCGCATCAATGCGTTTTTTATTCACACGCACTTCACCACTACGCAAAATACGATAAACGTGGCTCTTAGGCACGCCTTTCAAGGTTTTGGTCAGAAAGTTATCGATGCGCTGACCTTCACTTGCTTCGTCTATGGTTAAAAAAGCAGCCGCAGATTCACTGACTGTTGATACTAGATTGCCTTGCTCAAGTGTAATTAAATTGTTCATGCTTTGCTTAAATGGTTGATGTAGCTTATACTCTGCG
>CAZZDN010000073.1:0-8705 GCA_964652655.1 uncultured Methylotenera sp. | reverse complement strand
GGCTAATAACAGCGACTCAGAAGATTTAGATGTTGAGTAAAAGCGCTTCACTTTAGTATCTCTAAAATTTAGTAGTTTTAAATCAATCGCATACCTTTACAAGTTGATTTCGTTCGGTATGCTTTAGCAAGGTAGCAAAATCATGACAATTAAATTCGATACCATTCTTGATGTTCGCCATGAAGATAGCCCAATTCCAACCATTCGCACTAAAGAGACATTAGACACCTTGCCTCTTGGCACCATTTTGAAAGTCATTACCAGCAAAGAAAGTACCGTTAGCAACATTCGTACACTGATTGCCAATAACCCATTCACATTATTGAATGAACTTAAGAATGAAGAAGGTTTTGTTTTCTTTATTCAAAAGTAAGCATTACTCAAGCTAGGCCTAAGATCGCTGTTATTAGGCTAGGTAAGTCCTTAATCTACCTAACCTAATATCAGGATAAAAATTTAATCAGCGGTATTTAAGCGATTTATCTCAATATTTAAAACACTTTATTTAAACGCATTTTTAAATGGTTGCCGCACGGATTTTAATTTTTAAAATCGGCAAAAAATAACGCCAAATCTATTTGCGTGCATTAAGCTGTACCAACTGCTTCATCTCATCATCTCCGCGCTTAAACTCAATGGCCACTTTTTGCCCAGCGTAACGCTTGACTGCAGAAAATAAGTCTTCAGGCGTATTTAAAGTCAAATCACCTAACTTAAGTAATGTATCTCCACGCACCAAACCCACGCTGGATGCAGGTGAAGACTTAATCACTGCAATGACTTTTAATCCTGGTAGCGATTTTGAAGGCGACTCATCATCACCCGCTTGCTTCAGCTTGATAATGTGTACGCCAAATAACGGCATCGGAAGTTTTGCCCAGTAGCTTGCATGATAGCTATATTGAGTCGGCCCCTCCTCCAAATCATTGGGATCAATTTCTCCGCCCTTATTCGCCGCCTGCTTGATTAGCTGCAACTTTGAACTCGCCGTCTGTGCAGATTCATATTTCTGATACACCATCACAATATCTGCTTTAATAGACTTGGCGTGCTGCAATGCCAACTCAGAAGAGACATCCATGCCAGAAAAACCTGAAGTCCCCATCAAATCATAACCATCTTCTAACATCGTAATGTTGTCTTCATTTTTATGCTTGCCAACAAACATCTTAGTGTCCGGCACAGGTTGCAAAGAGCGCAAATCACCTGCGCTCTGTTTTTTATAGTGTTGCGCAAATAGATTCTGGTCTGCCGCACTGACTTTGTAAGTGGAAAACGCCAACCCAATCCCCACTAAAGAAAACAACATAAACTTAACTAAACTAGCGTATGAATTATTGTTACTAATTGCTGGCATAAAATATCCTTTGTGCACGGTAATGGTATGATTTAGTCTTGCTTAAGTACTAGTGACCAATAAATGACCAAAGAATTCATTAAAATCGGATTAGTTTCTATTAGTGACCGTGCAAGCAGTGGCGAATATCAGGACAAAGGCATCCCTAGTCTGCAAGCATGGCTAACAAATGCGATGACATCGCCATTCAAACTTGAGGCGCGCCTAATTCCAGATGAACAAGAAGAAATTGAATCCACACTCATTGATTTAGTAGATTTTCAAGGGTGTCAACTGATTCTGACCACAGGCGGGACGGGGCCGGCTTTACGCGATGTCACTCCAGAAGCAACCCTTGCCGTTGCCGATAAAGAAATGCCAGGCTTTGGTGAGCAAATGCGGCAGATTAGCCTCAACTTTGTGCCGACTGCTATTTTATCTAGACAAGTGGCTGTGATTCGTAAGCAATGTTTAATCATCAATCTACCAGGTCAGCCAAAAGCGATTGCTCAAACATTAGAAGGCCTAAAGGATGAAGCTGGGAACACACTCGTGCATGGTATCTTTGCGGCAGTGCCATACTGTATAGACCTGCTTGCTACACCAGATAGCCCGATGCCAAGAATCGAAACGAATGAAGCAATTGTTAAAGCGTTTAGACCAAAATCTGCACCTACTGCATAATCTAAGCATATGTCTGAGTTTAACCTAATTGCTAAATACTTTACCCGCACTGCTCGGCAAGCAGATTTAGGCGTGGGTGACGATGCAGCTTTACTTCGTGTAGCACCAGGGCAACAACTAGCAATATCAGCCGATATGCTGGTAGCGGGTACTCACTTTTTTCATGACGCCTCCCCATATGATATAGGCTGGAAGTCTTTAGCGGTAAACGTGTCAGATATGGCAGCGATGGGCGCCGAGCCCAAATGGGCGACTTTAGCCATTGCGTTGCCAGAAGTTAACGAAGCATGGTTAGCAGAGTTTTCCAGAGGCTTTTTTGCATGCGCAGAAGCATTCAAGCTAGACCTCATTGGTGGCGATACGACTAGAGGCCCATTAACCATCAGCGTGCAAATCATGGGCGAGGTGCCGCTGGGTCAAGCGATTCAACGTAGTGGCGCAAAAGTCGACGACGATATTTGGGTGTCTGGAAAAATAGGCAGCGCTGCACTGGGTTTGAACCACTTGCAAAACAAGGTCACACTCAGCGAACCCACCAAATCGCACTGCCTGACAGCGCTAACAACACCTACACCAAGGGTAGCACTTGGATTAGCATTGCGAGGGATTGCCAACAGCTGCATTGATATCTCTGACGGGTTAACCGCCGACCTTAGCCACATATTGAAAGCATCAAACCTAGGCGCTAAGCTCGCGTTAGAAAATATCTCATGTGATGACTATTTACGAACTCACTTGAGCGAACCCATGATTCAACAATGCATATTGGCTGGAGGGGATGATTACGAGCTTTTATTCACGGTACCTAAGTCACATCGCTCGCGTATTCAGCAACTCAGCCATGAGCTAGCATTACCACTCAGTTTAATTGGCGAAACGACCGTAGCGTTAGCACTAGAAGTGACGCATCAACAACAAACGCTAGCTATCACCAAAAAGGGATTTGATCACTTTGATTAACCAAGATATCCAATCTACGCATACCCAACCTACGTGCAAATTATTAGTTTCACACCCTGCACATTTCTTTGCGCTGGGCTTTGGCAGTGGTTTAGCCCCGAAAGCCCCAGGCACGTTTGGCACTGTAGTAGGATTACCGCTATTTTGGCTCATCAGTACCTACTCGATTACTACACAACTAGTGCTGATTGGGCTGCTGTTTCTGATTGGCATTTACTTCTGCGAAAAAACTGGCAAGTCGCTAGGGGTATCTGATCATGGCAGTATTGTCTGGGATGAAATTGTCGCCATAATGTTAGTGCTCACTTTCACCATTAACCAATGGCAATGGTGGCTGGCTGCATTCTTACTATTTCGATTATTTGACATTTGGAAACCAGTCCCCATTCGTCAATGCGATGCAAAAGTGAAAGGCGGTCTAGGTGTCATGCTAGATGATTTACTCGCCGCCATTTATGCCATCGTTAGTCTCAAGGCGCTAGAATGGATAATCACGCAACTTTAGCTAGCACGCTTGGCTTTACGCTCAAACAACACGGTTACGCACTCGCACTCGCTGAGTCGTGCACTGGTGGGATGGTTGCACAGGCAATCACTGATATTGCTGGGAGCTCAGCGTGGTTTGATCGTGGATTTGTGACTTACAGCAACGCCGCTAAAATTGAGATGCTTAACGTCTCTGCAACAATATTAGAGACCTATGGCGCAGTAAGTGAACAAACCGCGGCAGAAATGGTGACTGGCGCACTCAAGCATAGTCACGCTCATATAGCTGGTAGCATCACCGGCATTGCGGGCCCTGATGGCGGCAGCGCCCAAAAGCCTGTAGGTACGGTGTGCTTTGCATGGCTAGGTAGCAACCTACCCTTGGTCACATGTACCCAGCAGTTTACAGGTGACCGTAAAGCGATCAGAGAACAAGCCACCACTTTTTTACTTACTCAGCTGATCAAAGCGCTCGCTTAATAACTAGATTAAACGACTATCTGTGATGCCCACCATGGCGGCCATAACCCCGATGATGATGTCGGTGGCCTGAATAATAATCTCCACCATACACTGCGGGAGGATAGTACTGATAAGCGTAGGGAGCAGGATGATAAATACGCTGCGCTGGGTAATAAACAACGGGTGGTGCAACATAATGCCTTACAGCAGGATATGCATAATAACCAGGGCCGCCAATATTAATAGACAAACTGACTGAATCACGCGCTTGCGCACTCGACAAAGTAGCAACGCCTATGACCAACCCCATGAATAATGAACGAAATAATTTCATTGTGACTCTCCTTAAAATTACCAATGACGTCCTTACTTAACGAATAATAAAACATTACGTTGACTTGAGCGTTATCTGAATGATTGATTAACAATAGTTAACACAAATACACCGCCTTAAGACACCGATGAGGCTTACGCTAAACCGTAAAATATGGAATAATTGAAAGCTAATTTAAGCACTTCAAAATAAAGGTAAAAACCCAATGGATGACAATAAAGCCAAAGCCCTCTCTGCTGCACTTTCACAAATTGAAAAACAATTTGGCAAAGGGTCTATCATGCGTATGGGCGACAGTGATATTGGCGAAGATATTCAAGCCGTTTCTACTGGCTCGCTCGGTCTTGATATTGCTTTAGGCATCGGCGGTTTACCGCGCGGCCGCATCATCGAAATTTACGGTCCTGAATCTTCTGGTAAAACCACACTGACACTTTCAGTGATTGCAGAAATGCAAAAACTAGGCGGCGTAGCTGCGTTTATTGATGCAGAACATGCACTAGACCCACAATACGCTGCTAAATTAGGCGTCAATGTGCCTGATTTATTGATTTCACAGCCAGACACTGGTGAGCAAGCACTTGAAATTGCCGATATGTTAGTACGCTCAGGCTCAGTAGACATCGTGGTAGTTGACTCTGTGGCTGCATTAACACCACGTGCCGAGATTGAAGGCGAAATGGGTGATTCACACATGGGCTTGCAAGCACGCTTAATGAGCCAAGCCCTACGTAAATTAACAGGGAACATTAAGCGCACCAATACTTTGGTCATTTTCATTAACCAGATTCGTATGAAAATTGGCGTGATGTTTGGCAACCCAGAAACCACCACTGGTGGTAACGCACTGAAATTCTATGCTTCTGTACGCTTGGATATTCGCCGTACTGGCGCGATCAAAAAAGGCGATGAAATCACTGGTTCAGAAACACGCGTTAAAGTGATTAAAAACAAAGTTGCGCCTCCGTTCAAGCAAGCTGAGTTTGACATCATGTACGGCGAAGGTATTTCACGCTTTGGTGAAATCATCGAGCTTGGTGCCAATATTAAACTGATTGAAAAAGCAGGCGCATGGTACAGCTATAACGGCGAGAAAATTGGCCAAGGCAAAGAAAATGCAAAAGAGTTTCTACGTGAGCACCCAGAAATTGCAGCAGAACTTGAAGCCAAAATTCGTGCTAATGCTAAATCATTAAACGAAGCAATGGCTGCACCACGCGGTGAGGACGACTAAAGAATTTGCCGCGAAGTCTCTGCGGCAACGTGCATTAGATTATTTAGCCAAGCGCGAGTATTCATATATCGAGCTTGGCAAAAAGCTACAAGCCTACGCGGATGAAAATGATGACATTCAGTCTTTACTGGATGACTTTAAATCGAGAGGTTGGCTTTCTGACCAACGGTTTACTGAACAAATTGTTCACGCTAGAAAAGCCAAATTTGGCACAGCCAAAATTGCGCATGAATTACGTGAAAAAGGGATTGCAGATCATTTAATTTCAGATGCAGTAGCAACATTAAAGGCAACAGAGTTAGAAAACGCAACAGAGGTGTGGCGTAAGAAATTTAAAACCGCACCGCAAACGCGTGAAGAATGGGCAAAGCAGGCAAGGTTTTTGCAAAGCCGCGGCTTTGGCTTTGAGTTGATAAAAAAAATACTAAGCGTTAATGATAACGATTAAACCAGCAATTAAAATTAAACTTTATGACCATACAACTTAGCAGCACCCCTAGCAGCAACGAAATCCGTCAGGCTTTTCTTGATTTCTTTGCATCTAAAGGCCACGAAATTGTCAGCTCAAGCTCACTAGTTCCACACGGCGACCCGACCCTCTTGTTTACCAATGCAGGGATGAACCAATTCAAAGACGTGTTTCTAGGTTTTGACAAACGCCCATATACACGCGCTACCTCAAGCCAAAAATGTGTGCGCGCTGGCGGTAAACATAACGACCTAGAAAACGTAGGCTATACTGCTCGCCACCATACATTCTTTGAAATGTTGGGCAACTTCAGCTTTGGTGATTACTTTAAAGAAGATGCAATCAAGTACGCATGGGAACTGCTGACAGAAGTTTTCAAACTGCCTAAAGACAAATTGACCGTCACGGTGTACGCAGAAGATGATGAAGCATATGCCATATGGAAAGACATGATTGGTGTACCTGCAGAACGCATCATTCGTATTGGTGATAACAAAGGTGCACGTTACGCATCAGATAACTTCTGGATGATGGGGGACACAGGCCCTTGCGGACCATGTACAGAGATTTTCTATGACCACGGCGCACACCATTTTGGCGGCCCACCAGGCAGCCCTGATGAAGACGGTGACCGTTACATCGAAATCTGGAACAACGTGTTTATGCAGTTTAACCGCGATGAAGCCGGTGTCATGCACCCACTACCAAAACCATCCGTAGATACTGGTATGGGTTTGGAGCGTATTTCAGCGGTATTGCAGCATGTACACGCTAACTACGAAATCGATTTGTTCCAAACATTGATCGCGGCGGCAGCTCGTGAAACCAAAACAGAAGACCTAAGTAGCCCATCACTCAAAGTGCTGGCCGACCATATCCGCGCTTGTAGCTTTTTAATTGCAGATGGCGTGATTGCAGGCAATGAAGGCCGTGGCTATGTGCTACGCCGTATTATCCGCCGCGCGATTCGTCACGGTTATAAACTTGGTGTACGTAGTGCGTTCTTCCACAAAATCGTACCAGATTTAGTAGCTGAAATGGGTGGTGCGTACCCTGAGTTGGTAAGTAACCAAGCACGGATCACTGAAATTCTCAAACAAGAAGAAGATCGCTTCTTTGAAACCATTGAGAACGGTATGGCGATTTTAGAGTCTGAACTTGCGAGCACTAAAGACGTGTTCAATGGTGAGACAGCCTTTAAGTTACATGACACTTATGGCTTCCCACTGGATTTAACTGCAGATATTTGCCGTGAACGCAATGTAGCAGTGGATACCGACGCATTCAATGCGGCAATGGCTCGCCAAAAAGAGCAAGCACGTGCCGCAGGTAAGTTCAAAATGGCTACCAATTTGGAATATGAAGGGGTTGCCACTCAATTCCACGGCTACGACAAGTTAGAGACCAGCGCGACTATTACTGCGCTGTATAAAGATGGCGTTGCTGTGACTAAACTTGCAGAAGGTGAAGTCGGTGTCGTCGTACTCGACAACACCCCATTTTATGCAGAATCAGGCGGCCAAATTGGTGATTGCGGTGAACTACGCGGTAGCAACGGTATTTTTGAAGCAGAAGATACACAAAAAATACAAGCGACGGTTTTTGGGCATCATGGTGTACTAAAAACTGGCACGTTGAGCGTTGGTGAAGCAGTGAGCGCACGCGTTAACACACAAGCGCGCACAAGCACTATGCGCAATCACTCTGCTACGCACTTGATGCACAAAGCATTACGTGAAGTGCTAGGTGCCCATGTACAGCAAAAAGGTTCATTGGTAGATACGGATAAAACCCGTTTTGACTTTGTGCACACAGCACCGATGACCGATGAAGAGATTGCAAAAGTTGAGCAAATCGTCAATGCAGAAATCTTGGCCAATGCGGCTTGCCAAGCACGCGTGATGGACATTGAGTCTGCACAGCAAACTGGCGCGATGATGTTATTTGGCGAAAAATACGGTGACGAAGTCCGTGTACTAGATATTGGCACCTCTCGCGAATTATGTGGTGGCACGCATGTAAGCCGCACTGGTGATATTGGCCTATTCAAAATCACATCAGAAAGTGGCGTAGCTGCAGGTGTGCGCCGTGTTGAGGCAACCACAGGTGAAGGTGCGCTCAAACTGATTAATGCGCAACAATCGTTAATTTCAGCATTAGCTAACGATTTAAAAGCACCCGTCAACGAACTGGCTTCTAAAGTAGCGCAGCTCAGCGACCATGCAAAATCACTTGAAAAAGAATTAGCGCGCCTCAAATCTAAACTCGCCTCTTCTCAAGGTGATGACTTAGCGACGCAAGCGGTTGAAATTGCGGGGGTTAAAGTGTTAGCAGCCACATTGGATGGTGCAGATGCGAACGCCCTACGCGAGACCATGGACAAGCTAAAAGATAAATTAAAATCTGCGGCCATTGTGCTGGCGAGCGTGAGTGACGGCAAAGTCAGCTTAGCCGCTGGCGTCACGGCTGATTTAATCAGCAAAGTAAAAGCTGGCGAGTTAGTTAACTTTGTTGCAGGTCAAGTTGGTGGCAAAGGCGGGGGTAAGCCTGACATGGCAATGGCAGGCGGTAGCGATGCAAGCAAACTGCCTCAAGCATTAGCTAGCGTCAACGACTGGGTGGCAAGCAAACTAAATTAAATTGCGCATATCTGGTCAGCAACAAGAGGCCAGCTAAATGCTAAACATGCACGATTAGCTTCACCTAACAGCATTTGCTGTTAGCAAACTTAAAAACAGTT
>CAZZDN010000072.1:0-8709 GCA_964652655.1 uncultured Methylotenera sp. | reverse complement strand
GGCTTAATGACGGAAGCAATCACTAAGCACCCCTACTGCGTATTGCTGTTGGATGAAATTGAAAAAGCGCACCCAGATATTTTCAATATCTTGTTGCAAGTGATGGATCACGGCACGCTAACTGATAACAATGGCCGCAAAGCCGACTTCAGAAACGTCACGATTATTATGACGACGAATGCTGGCGCTGAAAGCTTGTCTAAATCCAACATGGGCTTTACCACAACGAAACAAGCAGGTGACGAGCAAGCTGATATCAAGCGCTTATTCTCTCCTGAGTTCCGTAACAGGCTGGATGCGATTGTTTCATTCACTGCATTGTCACATGACATCATTATCCGTGTTGTAGATAAATTCTTGATTCAACTTGAAGACCAGTTACATGAGAAAAAAGTTGAAGCAACATTCAGTGATGCACTCAAAACATACCTTGGTAAGAAAGGGTTTGACCCACAAATGGGCGCTCGCCCGATGGCAAGGTTGATTCAAGATACGATTCGAAAAGCATTAGCTGATGAATTGCTATTTGGCAAACTAGCTAATGGTGGCAGTGTACACGTGGACATTGATGACAAAGACGAGGTTAAACTCATCTTTACTGAAAATAATCAAAGTGAATCCAAAGACTTAGCAACAACTTAACCCCATTGGCTGTCTGCAAGCTTAGACGCAACAATATTCTGTTGCGTCATTAAGCGAACAACAGTCACCACTTGTTAGTAAGGCACTCAACCATGGTCGATGTCACTGCATCTACATTACAAGTGGCGATTGAGGTTTTTGCAACTGCTGCATTCGCACTTTCTGGACTCATTGCTGGAGCCAGAAAAAAATTAGATGCCTTTGGTGTATTTGTGGTGACAGGCGTCGCTGCTTTCGGCGGCGGCACCCTGCGCGATGTCCTCCTTGATAGACGTCCATTCTTTTGGGTTGAACATGCCAACTGGATATGGCTCATGCTGTGTGTATGCATGCTAGCCATGTTCTTTATGCGTCACAAACACATTCAACTCACCGAGCGTGCCATCCTTATCCCAGATGCGCTTGGCCTAGGCTTATACGCTGCACTAGGCACCCAAATCGCACTGCAACAACAACTCCCCCTAATTGTTTGCACACTGATGGGGGTGATGACCGCTGTATTTGGTGGCGTGCTAAGAGATATATTCTGTAATGAAATTCCGAAAGCATTTAGTGACTACCAACCATATGCAGTGATCGCCTTTCTTGGCGGATTACTGGTTTGGCTACTTAATCAGTTAGGGGCTGCTTCATGGATTTGCATTTTTATTCCAGCGACTTTAGTGACGCTACTGCGCATTTTGGCTATTTACTTTGCGTGGCGCCTGCCAGGCTGGAAAACTGAATCGAACTAGATCTATATGCTGGCAGATTTAACCTCTGCGCAAAAATGAATTGAATATGCTAGCCCAAATAGACTGGATGCTTATCCATCACGCTGTTAAACAACGCTGACGAAAGCATTAAATTTAGCCAAGCTTTTAAGCTGGGGTAATCAGCAGACTCAAACCACACGCTATCGACTGCCGAGAACTGTCGGATAAACGGAAAAATAGCAATGTCGGCCAACGTAAGCTTATCGCCCATTAAAAACTCTGTTTGAGCCAAATTGTGTTCTAGCTTAGCTAAGAACACTTCACCGTGAGCACGATATGTCTCCATGGGTTGCTCAGGAAAACGTATGGCATATTTATAACGATCTAAGGTCTGTTTAAAGCTAGTATCATTTTCAGTAATCAACTGCTGTGTGAGTGCGTCATCGGCAGAAAGCCAACCATCAGGGTCACTTTGCCGTAATGCCCAATGCATGATATCCAAGCTTTGCTCAAGTACATCACCTTGAACTGTGATCAATACAGGAACAGTGCCCTTAGGCGAAACCGCCAGCAAATGTGCAGGTTTATCACGTAGCGCAATTTCACGAATTTCTACCGCAATTCCGGCATACATTAACGCCATTCTTGATCGCATGGCATATGGACAACGGCGATAAGAGTATAAAATTGGCAATGTCATCAAGTAAGATAAAATTAACCTAAGGCTTGTGCCACGTCATGAATAAGTTGAGGCCCTTGGTAGATTAGTCCACTATAGAGCTGAACTAGGCTTGCCCCAGCAGCAATTTTTTCTACCGCATCAGCGCCACTCAAGATGCCACCCACACCAATAATAGGTAGTGCACCCTGTAAACGCTGGGATAGTTGCTGAATCACTATAGTAGATTTATCACGCACTGGCGCGCCAGACAAACCGCCTGTTTCTGCCGCATGCTTCATACCTTGCACGGCGTCACGCGAGAGTGTGGTATTGGTGGCAATCACACCATCTATTTTATGCAACATCAATAAATCCGCAATTTCATTGACCTGCTCTAGTTCTAAATCTGGTGCAATTTTCAAGGCGATTGGCACATAACGGCCATGCTGTTCAGCTAAGGTTAACTGCTCTGCCTTTAATGTGGCGAGCAAGTTAGATAGCGCCTCTTTTTCTTGCAGTGCACGTAAGTTCTTGGTGTTGGGGGAAGAAATATTCACCGTGATATAACTCGCATATGTATACACTTTACGCATGCAAATCAAATAATCATCTACTGCTTTTTCATTTGGCGTATCAAAGTTTTTACCAATATTGATACCCAGCACACCTTTGTAATTTGCCGCTTTCACGTTCTCTATCAGGTTATCCACCCCAAGGTTATTAAAACCAAAGCGGTTCACGATACCTTGCGCCTCCGCCACACGGAATAAACGTGGTTTTGGGTTGCCAGGTTGTGGCCTAGGTGTCACCGTACCCACCTCAATAAAACCAAACCCCAATGTCGCCATGCCATCAATCACCGCTGCATTTTTATCTAGACCTGCCGCCAAACCAACCGCGTTAGGAAAAGTGATGCCCATCACCTGCCGAGGCTGGCAAATAGGGGCCGATGGGTAAAACTTTAAAGCCCCCAACCGCTCAGCAGTTTTTAAGGTCTTTAAAGTGAAATCGTGAACAGATTCAGCATCAAACTGAAACAACAAAGGGCGTACGAGAGAGTAAGTATTCATAATATGATTTTACTGCATTACAAGCCATCTCCAAAGTTCATCAAAGCCTCTGGGTTCAAGCTTTCGCAGCGATAAAAGAACTGAAGTATTCATGAATAAAATAAGCAGCGCTTAAAAGGCACTGATTTTGACGTGATTCCCTTGCTACCGCGCCGAGTAGCGCCTACTTAACAGGAGATTTAGGCAAGCGGTTGTTTGAGCCAATAGTTTTTATTGGCGAGTTTCCGCTTGCCGCCTGTTAAGTGGGTGATAGGAGGAATCAAGCGGCAGAGGGTGTCGTTTACTTTGGTTACTCTCTTTTGGACAATCAAAAGAAAGTAACTCGCCAGTCGTGCGAGAACGACTAGCAACAATTACCGTGTCGCCTAAAATGAGGTGGCAGTAAACGACTCTTCTAAATTACTAAACCAACGTTACTTCAACCAAATTATCACTAAACGTCGTCGAGTGCCCCATATCCCCAAACTCCGCCGAACTAATACAATTCACCGTCCCATTGTTCAACTGACGCCAATAACCAAGTGTCGCGACCACAATCCCTGCATTCACATCATCTGAAATTCTGGCCAGCCCCTCAAACGCTCCGCGGTCATTAAACACTTTCACCACATCGCCTTCTTTAATATTACGGGCGTTCGCATCTAGTTGATTAATCATCACAAACTGCTCACCCTGACCTTTAATTTTTTCTGCGACGTTGGCATAACATGAATTTAAAAAGCCATGACTTTTAGGTGAAATAATGTTCAATGGGTACTTAGCCGCAAGTTCCGGATTGGTTGCGGGCGTTTCACGGGATGGTACGTAGTCTGGCAAACTATCTAAATCTTCACCGGGTTGAAAGCCTTCATACATTTGGCGGAATGGCCCTGCCACAAAGTTCTTGGCACCTTCGACTAAAAAGTGACACTTGCCAGTGGGCGTTGGAAACTCACCTTTGGCATGACGCGCACGTGTGTCTTTGTCACCAAAGGCTTTTAAGCGTGCAAACCCGTGTTGACGTAAATAATCCAAATCGATGCCATCACAGGTTGGAGAGTTCCAATCCACGTAATTTTCTAGGCATTCCGTATCATTCCACTGAAAATTAGCATCGGTATAACCCATGCGCTTAGCAAGTTGTCTGAATATCTCATTATTGGGGATAGCTTCACCTGGTGGGTCTATGCATTTTTGATTATAAGTCAGATATAAATGCCCCCAAGACAGTATCATGTCTTCCATCTCGGCACCCATGGCTGCCGGCAGAATAATATCGGCATACGCTGCAGTATCTGACATAAAATGCTCAGCGACTACTAAGAACAAATCTTCACGCGCTAAGCCTTTCACTATCTTGTCAGTTTCTGGCGCCTGCGTCAGTGGGTTAGTGTTCCAAACCATCATTGATTTAATCGGCGTTTTGAGTGGAAGCTCGCCTGTGAGCGCACGGCCTAATTGCAGGTTATTAACCACAGGTGTACCTTCAGGAATCCAATCTGGCCGGGAAATCACATCGAATTTGTAGGGATGCTCCCACACTGGGAACTGCAATGCTCCCCCACCAACATGGCGCCATGCACCAATTAATGCAGGTAAACTCGCCACCGCACGAATGGCTTGACTGCCACCATAACTTCTCTCCAGCGCTACGCCAAGACGAATGGCCGCTGGTGGTGTAGTGGCGTACTCACGGGCAAACTGACGAATATCATCTGCCGAAATACCTGTAATGTCTGCCGCCCATTCTGGTGTTCTGGTTTTAGCGCGCTCAGCGAGTTCTTGGTAACCTACGGTGTATTGATCAATATAATCTTGGTCAACCAACCCTTCACTAATAATGACATGCATCATAGCCATCGCTAAGGCGCCATCTGTGCCTGGCTTAGGCGCGATATGCCAATCTGCCTCTTTGGCCGTTTTTGACGCATAAGAATCTACGACTACTACTTTAGCGCCCTTTTTCTGCGCCTCGTGAATGATATGCCAATGATGTAAGTTAGTACTTACTGAGTTGCAAGCCCATATAACAATGTATTTGGAATGTGCAAAGCTCTCTGGATCCACGCCTGCAGTTGGCCCGACCGTCAATAGCCAAGCCGTACAAGAGCCTTCACCACAAAAGGTGCGCTCACACACAGTTGCACCCATGCGATTAAAGAACGCATCACCACCATTCAATCCATGCACCAACCCCTGATTACCTAAATAACTATTCGGCATAATCGCATGCGGGCCATCTGTCTCAATAATTGCTTTCCACTTGGTCGTAATTTCATCCAATGCTTCATCCCATGAAATGCGCTTGAATTGCTTACTGCCCTTCAAGCCAGTGCGTTTTAACGGGTAAAGTAAACGGTCTGGATGGTAGTGACGCTTTTCGTAATCTTTTAACTTCACGCATAAGCCACCGCGTGTCATTGGGTGATCTTTATTACCAGTGACAGAAATCAACTTATTGTCTTTAACCGTATACACCATCGAACATGTATCTGGGCAATCATGTGGGCAACCACCATGGAAAGTTTTAACAGAAGCGTCAGCAGGAGCGTTCATACCTAATAATCCTTAAAAATAATATGGCGATGATCGAGGCAGTACAAAACTATGGTATTCGTTTAATTTGTATTTATACGCCAATATATACTCACCTGTATAGTAATGCAATGGCATAATAATTAGCTAAATTTATTACCTAAATTACAGATGAATAATCAGAACCAACCTCTACCTATACTTGGCGGCATGACTGCCAACGAGTTTTTAAAAAACTATTGGCATAAAAAGCCATTGCTAATAAAAAACGCAATACCGAGTTTTAACGGTTTACTGACACCAGAAGAATTAGCAGGCTTGGCCTGTGAAGATGAAGTGCAATCACGCATTGTGGAGGAGATTAAAGGAAAATGGCACTCTAGCCACGGCCCTTTTAATGAAGATGATTTCGCAAACTTACCAGAAACACCTAACCCCAAACACCGCTGGACCTTGCTCGTACAGAGTGTGAATCATCACTTACCTGAAGCGTCAGAACTACTAAGCAGATTCAACTTCATCCCACATGCGCGACTAGATGACTTGATGGTCAGCTATGCGCCAGATGGCGGTGGCGTGGGGCCGCACTTTGATAGTTACGATGTATTCTTATTACAAGGGCAAGGTAAAAGATTGTGGCGCATCAGTGACCAAACTGACTTAACGTTAGTCGAAGGGGCACCCCTTCGCATTTTGAAAAGCTTTGATACAACACAAGAATGGTTAGTAGAAGCTGGCGACCTACTTTATTTGCCGCCACATTTGGCCCACTGGGGAATCGCCGTCTCTGATGGCGATGTAGATTGCATGACCTACTCTATTGGGTTTCGTGCGCCTAAAGTACAAGAGCTAGCCACAGAGTTTCTCGGCTACATGCAAGATACGCTTAACAAAGAGGGCAACGCTTTACCTGGTATTTATCAAGATGCTGACTTAACCCTGCAAGCGCACCCCGCTGAAATTAGTCACAGCATGATTACTAAAGTTGCTGACATTTTAAAACGCATCCAGTGGTCTGACCAACACGTAGCAGATTTCCTAGGTACCTATTTATCTGAACCTAAACCAGATATTATCTTCGACCCAAATAAAAAAATATCCTTGCAGAAATTCTCTGAGCGACTAGTCCAAAACGGCATTTGCTTAGATCTAAAAAGCCAAATGTTATTCACAGAGCACCACTTTTATTTAAATGGTGAATCAATCGCAACATCCACTGAGTCCGAATCATTAATGAAAACACTAGCGGATTACCGAAAAATAAGCGCTCGGGAGATTCAAGCATGTGGCGGCATCGATACCTCTTTAATCTCAAAACTCCATGAGTGGTATATGGCTGGCTACCTTTATTTTGATAAAACATAACATGGCAGCGATCATGAACGAGAACCAAACGCTCAAACCTAATGAAATTATTGTTGGTGAACATCTTTATAATGAAGCCATCAAAGGCATCATACAAAGTGCATCGCATGAGCTGTTGATTTTCGACCAAAACCTTATGCTGGGTGGCTTCTCTGATACGGCCAGCTATGAACTATTGCAAAAATTTTTAAGCCAAAACATCGCGAGCCAATTATTCATCATTCTGCAAGATGCCACTTACTTCCAAAACAAATGTCCCAGACTGCTGAATCTACTAAAAACATTCGGGCATAAGATGCAGGTGCATATCACCAACCAAACTGCTAAACATGCAAAGGATTGCTTCATTATCGCTGACAAAAAACACTACATTAAGCGAATTCATATAGACCAAGCACGCTTTAAATACGCTTATGATGATGTAGCGACGGTGAAAATGCTTAGTACAAGATTTGATGAGTTAAAAGAAACAATTGAAGACGTCGTTAGTATCACGCCATTAGGTTTATAGACGAGATTTGATGAGAACTACACCATGATATTGAAACACTATTTGAAACCCATGTTATGGTTAATCATGCGCATGAGTATGTTAGTACTGACCATGACATCACTCGCACATGCCGCCTCAGACTTTAAAATATTCGCACTACAACATCGATTTGCGGAAGAAATACTGCCTACAATTCAGGCAATTGTAGGTGAAAACGGCACCACCTCCGCCATACAGAATCAACTCATTGTTCGCACTGACAGCAAAACAATGGCTGAAGTTGAGCAAGCAATCACCACCCTTGATACAGCACGCGAAAATTTAACCATTCGCGTTAAACGAGAAAATAATCAATCCGGTACCGCTAATAATACTGCCGTAAAAGGCCGTACACGTATTGGTAACGTAATCATTAACACTGGCAATGATACTAGAACACGAAGAGATGGTATTAACATCGGGTTAGAAAACAGCCAAACTCAAACGAAACAAAGTAGTGAGCAATTTATCCAAGTCTCTGATGGTGCACCAGCTTATATTAGTGTCGGTGAATCCATCCCTTATACCAGTGAATGGGTCCTGCTTACACAACGTTATGCAGTCACTCAAAAAAACACTGAATTTATTGAAATAGGAACAGGATTCACCGTACGCGCGCGTAGTATCGGCAACCAAGTAGAGATTGATATCACCCCAACTTTTTCAAAGCAAGCACAATACGGCAGACTTGAGTTTGAGCAACTCACCTCCACAGTACGAGTGCATCGCGGTGAATGGGTTAACATTGGTGGAATCATGCAGCAAAGGGATGATGTCAGCAGAACAATTTTAGGCCGTAGCAATGGGCGGTCTGATGAAAATAATCAAATTTTGATACGTGTAGAATAAGCATTTTTAGGAAAGATTTACGAAAGCGGGAACTTTTTTACAATATTTAACGTTAATCTTTGAAATGTAGTGTTTTTTTTTTTAATTCCTGCTAGAATTTGCGCCACTCGATATAGTTATTAGTCACTTTTTAAGTAGTATCGAAAACAGTTTTTTAACCAGTTAAACTTATAAGGAAATATAAAATGACACGTTCTGTTTTGTTAGCTGCATTGTTAGCTCTTGCTGTTACTGCTTGTGGCGAAAAAGCTGCTGAAGCTCCTGCTGTTGAAGCTCCAGCTGTTGAGGCTCCTGCTGCTGAAGCTGCTCCTGCTGCTGAAGCACCAGCTGCTGAAGCTGCTCCTGCTGCTGAAGCACCAGCTGCTGAAGCTGCTCCTGCTG
>CAZZDN010000071.1:0-8749 GCA_964652655.1 uncultured Methylotenera sp. | reverse complement strand
CACGACCACCGAACTCATAAGTTTTTGCAACTACTTGGTTGAGTGGTGGGTCATCCGCCATGGCTGAAGGTAACAAACATGGGTTGGCTGGGTTAGAGCAACCTAGCTCAATTGCTGTTGGTGCGCGACTAGACTCACTATAGGATGTATAGAACGTCAAATTATCATTAGGTGTATGCGTTAAGCCGAGTGTTGGGTTTAGGCGTGTGTAACTATCTTTAGCCGTTAAAGTCTGATCAGAGTTACTTCCGCGTAGGGTGTCTACGTTATCAATACGCGTGAAGTTCCAGCTTGCACCAGCCGTAACATGCCATTGTTCATTGAGTGATAATGTATCTGTAGCAAATAGTCGAGCTGTATACTGTTTACCTGTTAGCCCTGTGGATTGACGAGGGTCTTGCAAGTTTGCACCTGACATAATCGGAGTGCGCCTAGAGTCAAATACAGCACTATAACCTGTTAAATCCCAACCTGAGCCAGTATCTTCTGCACCTACATTAACTTGTTCTGATTGTTTAAAGCGCATTAAAGTGTAATCGTATCCAGCACCGACTACAAATTGATTTTTCTTACCAAGCCAATCTTGGTCGAATGTAACTTGGCCAGTAGCACCATATGTGTCTTGAGTTGTTTTGCTTCGATTTAGGACAGATCCAGATAAGGCCTCTACCCCGTTACCTGTTCCAGCATCAGTCAAAAAGTCGTAAGCGTTTCCAGGGTCACCATCACCATATTCCCACAAGTCGCCATTCAAAGTGTGACGATTCGATTTTCTATAGTAAACGTTACCAGAGAACATTGTGTCTTCGTTAAACCAATGTGAACCATTTAATGCTAAGAAATGTGAGTAGTTGTTGGTTTTATCAGGACGAGTATGAATTTGATCGCGGTCACCGCTTAGCAAGTTTTCAGGCGCAAAGCCATTACCAATCAGATTATTATCTGTAGCGATATAAGTTAAATCTAACTTAGTCGTTTCGTTCTGCCAGCCTAATTTACCGAATAATTGATTCAGGTGAGAAGGTGAGTAATCTCTCCAGCCATTTTCTGTGGTGTGTTGATAGCCAAACATGTAATCTACAGAGCCATCTTTTGATACACCACCAGCTTCGATTAATGCACGTTGACGGCCCCATGAGCCAGCTTCGTACTCTACAACCATGCCTTGATTATCACGTCCACTTTTTGTTTGAATCGCAATCGCACCACCTAGTGTGTTTAGACCAAACAATGGGTTTGAGCCAGGAACCATTTGCATATTGGCGATGGCAAAACTAGGAATTTTGTCCCAAAGTGTTACGTCACCGAATGGTTCGTTGACACGTACACCATCTACATAGGTAGAAAGCCCTTGCGCATTGCCTAATAAGGATGAAGCGGAGTAGCCACGGAAGTTAATTTCAGGTTGCCATGGGTTGCCAGCCATATCTGACACTGTGACACCCTGCATGTTATTCAGCATGTAATCCGCAATCGAAACGCCGCTTTGATTCGCAACATCTTTTGGGGCAGCCATTTGAATGTTAGCTGGCACCTTGTTTAACGGCAAACCAATACCAGGTAAGGGAGTTGTGCCATATACTTCAATTTTTTTTATATTTATTTTAGCTTCTTCTGCAATTGCTGGTGAGTTTGCGAAAGCAAGCATCACTGCAACTGAGGTAAGTTTCATCAGTGGTTTTTTCATTATTAACTTTCAATAAAAATTCTAGGCTTATCTTTACGAGTAAGATATGTATGAAAAAAAGCAAAAATCATTCCAATGTTTGTGCTGATACGCTACGTTAATTCAAGTGTTTGAATTGATTTGATTTAAATATTATTTATATTTTTTATTTAATGATTAACAACCAATGATTGGTTGTAATGAACCAAAAAATGGTTGTTAACAACCAGTAATTGGTTGTAATGAACCAAAAGTGAGTTGAATTTCGATATAATGAGTTTTTTGATTTTAGTTTACTCCCTCATTATGTTTAGGTTTTTTAATATCCAGTTATTCTGGGATGCTTCTTGCTAAGTATCAACATCAAATAAATTTAAGATTTGTATATCAGGAGACATAATTGCAATTAGCGCATCTCGGTCACATGGAAGCTTCAATACTCACCAAACAGCAGTCAAAACTACTGATTGTTGAAGATGAGGCATTGTTTGCGCGTGCAGTGGTGCGTCGTCTACAAAAGTCCGGTTATGAGTGTGCGCATGTAGAAAGTCTGCAAGATGCACGAGGTATCGTGAAGCAGTTTACGCCAGATGTTGTTTTGCTTGATATGCGCCTGCCCGACGGTAATGGCTTGGATTTACTGCCGGAGTTTGTGGCCAAAGGTGCTGTAGTTATTGTAATGACGGCGCATGGGGAAATTAGTGATGCTGTCAATGCTATGAAGCAAGGGGCAGTAGACTACCTGAAAAAACCGATAGACCTAGAAGAGTTATTGCTCTCCATTCAGAAGGCTGAAAATGCAGCCATGCAAAGCAAGAGCCTTGATTACTCTCGCCAGCGCAATGCACATGCCTCTGAAGGGGTTGAGTTGCTGGGCGAGAGTCCCGCAATGCAAAATGTCAAAATGCAAATCAAGCGTATTGCGCAGTTAGTCTCCAATGATAGTGTGCCACCTACCGTGTTAATTGGTGGTGAAACTGGTACAGGTAAAGATGTGGCCGCGCGATCTCTGCATTTGTCATGTGCAAATAGTGATAAACCATTTGTCCATGTGGACTGTGCGTCATTGCCTGCCGAACTGATGGAGAGTGAGTTGTTTGGCCATGAAAAAGGGGCATTTACCGGTGCGGTTGGTTCAAGGCCGGGCTTAATTGAAGCCGCTGAAGATGGTACTTTGTTTTTGGATGAAATTGGTGAGTTGCCTTTGGCTTTACAGGCAAAACTGTTGAACGTGCTAGAGCGCAGGGTAGTTAGGCGTATTGGGTCTACGAAAGAGCGTGCTGTACCTGCACGTTTTATTGCAGCGACTAACCGTGATTTACATGAGATGTCACAAAATGGCCGCTTTCGGCAAGACTTGTATTATCGCCTCAATATGATGAGCATTTTTATGCCACCATTACGTGATCGTGGTCAAGATATTATGTTGCTGGCAAAAAGCTTTGCGGCACAGACTGCTAGGCGCTACGGCTTGTCAAGCCCACACTTTACGCGAGAGGCAATTAGCACCATACAAACCTATACATGGCCTGGTAATGTACGTGAACTGAAGCATCAAGTGAGTCGTGCTATGTTGCTATGTCACAATGGGGAGTTAACCGATATCGATTTAGCACTACCGAATACTCGTCCTGCCGAGCCTATTCCTGTCCTTCCTGCTGATTCACAGCAATCAGCTTTAGATGCCGCAGAAAAATCTATATTGTTGCAAGTGTTGGTTGAAACTAAATACAACGTTTCTGAAGCCGCAAGAAAGCTTGGTATTACCCGTATGACAATGCGTTACCGTATGGATAAACATCAAATTAAGGTCTAGGCTAGACATGTAATTGACTACTCGGCCGTAAATTAACAAGTATATACAGCCGTTAATCATGTTCAAAATTGAGTTCAGACGTATTCGACGTTGATCGTATGTTGTCTTTCGCACTTTCTTGTAAATTAAATGTATCTCTAATTTTCTTAAAAATGGCTGCGTGGTATGATTCAAGCAATCAAAAAATGAAAGAATCCCTATGCGAATCGGTACCCCTTTAAGCCCTAATGCAACCCGTGTCATGCTCTTAGGTAGCGGCGAGCTTGGAAAAGAAGTGATTATCGCATTGCAGCGTTTTGGTGTAGAAGTCATTGCAGTGGATCGTTACGAGAATGCGCCAGGCCATCAGGTTGCGCATCGTGCACATGTGATTGATATGACCGATGATCAAGCTTTACGCCAACTCATCGCGCTTGAGAAGCCACATTTAATTGTTCCAGAAATTGAAGCGCTCAATACCGCAACCCTTGCAGATATTGAACAATCTGGTGTTGCAACAGTGATTCCTACCGTGAAAGCTGTACAACTCACCATGAACCGTGAGGGCATTCGCCGGCTTGCTGCAGAGGAGCTTAATCTACCGACATCTCCTTATGCTTTTGCGCGCAGTGAAGCGGAGCTGCAAGCAGCGATTGATGCAGGGGTCGGCTACCCATGTTTTATTAAGCCAACGATGTCATCTTCAGGCAAAGGGCAGTCACGCATTACTCAAGCGAGTGAAGTTGCTACGGCATGGAATTACGCAGCCTCTGCAGGTCGTGTTAATCAAGGTGTGGTGATTGTGGAAGGGCAGATTGATTTTGACTACGAAATTACCTTATTAACAGTACGTGCCAGAAATGCAAAAGGTGAAATTAATACCTACTTCTGTGACCCTATCGGTCATAAGCAAGAAAAAGGTGATTATGTTGAAAGCTGGCAACCGCAGGCGATGACAACTAAAGCGTTGGAAGAGTCTAAACGAATCGCGAAAGCGGTCACCGATAGTCTAGGTGGTTTAGGTTTGTTTGGCGTAGAACTGTTCGTCAAAGGTGATCAAGTATGGTTTAGTGAAGTTAGCCCGCGTCCACATGATACGGGCATGGTGACCATGGCAACGCAACGCTTCAGCGAGTTTGATTTGCATGCCCGTGCGATTTTAGGTCTACCTGTTGATGTGAGCTTACGTGAAGCCGGCGCGAGTGCGGTGATTTACGGTAACTATGATACCAAGCAATTAGCGTTTGAAGGCGTGGATAAGGCACTCGCGGTGGCTAATGCAGATATCCGATTATTCGGTAAACCAGAGTCATTTACTAAAAGGCGCATGGGCGTAGCATTAGCCACAGGCAATAGTGTAGAAGAGGCAAGAGCCAGCGCAAAACTAGCAGCAAGCCTAGTAACACCAGTAGCGCTTTAATGACTGTAGTTTTATGATGTTTGAAGGCTTTTAATACAATGTTGAATGAAATAGAAGAAGCGGGTAGTGATAAGCGCACATTTTTTGAAATGCTTGGCGGAACGGAAAGCGGTACTCAAAATATACGTTTATTAGTTGAAACGTTTTATGACATTATGGATAGCGACCCTAAAGCGAAGCCATTACGTGATATGCACCAACCAGATTTAACTTCTGCCCGCGAGAAGCTTTTCATGTTCCTTACGGGTTGGACTGGTGGACCACAGCTATATATCGAGCGTTATGGTCATCCTATGTTGCGTAAACGCCATATGCCGTTTGAGATTGGTGAGTCGGCGCGTGATCAATGGATGTATTGCATGATTAAGGCTATGCATCAGTTGGCGTATGACGACGATTTAATGAAAAAATTAGCCAATCAGCTCTATGGTGTTGCAGATTTTATGCGCAATAAGCAGGGACATTAATCCGATTCTGTTAGTTAATCATCAAGGCTATTAAGAACTTGTAAAACAATAACGCTTGCAAAACATCAGATAACAAAATAGATAAGGGGCACATATGTGCCCCTTATCTTTTATATATATAACTTTATGTGTTTATTTTCTGGATAAACCACCAAGGAGTGCTGCGACTGGCGCTTTTTTGGTGTTGATTTGTTTATTAGCCACCATACTTTTCTCTTGCTGTCTGCTTGGTTCGTATGGTTTATCAAACCAAGGGTCCGCGCTTTTCTTCTTAATAGGGCTTCTTCTCGCTACTGGTGCCTCTGCCTCTTTCTGGCTGCTGGCGTGACCACGCGTGCGTGAACTAGGTCTATCAATGTTAACAATTTCTTTACTAATTTGGCGTTTGATTAATTTTTCAATTTCAAGCAGATATTTCTCTTCATCGCCACTGACAAATGAAATCGCAACACCTAATGCACCGGCGCGGCCAGTACGACCAATACGGTGTACGTAGTCTTCTGGCGCACTTGGAATTTCATAGTTAATCACCATTGGTAACTCACTAATATCTAAGCCTCTTGCTGCAACGTCCGTCGCAATCAGTGCGGTCACCGTGCCAGCTTTAAACGCATCTAACGCTTTAATACGTTCTTGCTGGGTTTTGTCGCCATGTATTGCATCGGCAGCAATGCCTTCGCGCACAAGGCTACGACTTAAACGGCTAGCGGTTAATTTGGTTTTAGTGAATACGATTACTTGTTTAGCATCTGCTTCTTTTAACAGCTGAATTAACAAAGCCTCTTTATCTGATTGTGCAACTTGATACACTTTTTGCGTCACGTTATCGTTGGTAGCATTACTACGCGCAACTTCAATCAGTTGTGGTTTCGTTAAAAAATCATCGGCTAATTTTTTAATGTCATTAGAGAACGTTGCTGAGAACATTAAATTCTGGCGCTGTTTTGGCAATAATGCCAAAATTCTCTTTAAATCAGGCATAAAGCCCATGTCTAGCATGCGGTCAGCTTCATCCAGCACTAACATTTGTACTTGATTAAGCTGTAGTGTTTTTTGTTCAATATGATCCAACAAACGACCAGGTGTCGCTACCAATACTTCTACACCTGTTTTCAGATGCGGAGTTTGTGTCTTGATATCTACACCACCATAAACGACCAGTGAGCGTAATTGCGTATGTTTTGCATAAGCTTTTACGCTCTCTTCCACCTGAATTGCCAGCTCACGTGTCGGCGTTAAAATCAACGCACGGACTGGGTGCTTGGCTGGTGAGGTGCTGTTGTTAGCAAGTGGCAGTAACTTCTGTAGCAAAGGCAGTGAAAATGCCGCAGTTTTACCTGTGCCTGTTTGTGCCCCTGCCATTAAATCCCCACCAGCTAAGGCAACAGGGATTGCCTGTGCCTGAATTGGGGTTGGGGTAGTGTAACCAGATTCAGTTAATGCACGTAAGAGCTCAGGTGCGAGTCCTAATATACTAAAACTTGGGCTGTCACTCGTTACCATGTCAGTTGTTACTTGGTCTGTCATTTGTTGGGTACTGTTCAATTAAGCTCTTTATTCATTATGCAAAACTACGTGAACGGCGTGGTGCACCATTACCTGCGGCTGCGTTAGCGCCACCAAATGCACTGCGTGCTGGGCGACCTTCATTGCGGCCACCTTCACGGCGTGCAGCTGGCGCTACATTACGGTCATGGCGAGCTTCGCTACGTTGACCGTCACGTGCATATGGTTTTTTACCAAAAGCTACGCTGTCGCCAAAGCTACGGTTGGGCGTGCCTGCATTGTTGCCACGGTTGCGCTCACCAGCATTTCTATCAAACGCTGCGCGGTCACCGAAGCTACGTGGGCGGTCGCTAGCTGGACGTTCAGCACGACTACTTGGGTAGTTTGCTGAGTTGCCGTTCACTTCACGTGGTGCTGAGTCACGGTTACCACGGTTTTCAAAACGATTGTCGTTGCGTGAAGCGTTATCACGGCTAGCACCATTACGATCATCGCGACCTTTATAACCACCACGGTCATCACGTGGTTTGAAACCGCCACGGCTACCTGCTTTGTGACCGTCGCGACGACTACCACTTGGGCCATCCATTTTCACTGGGCGTTTAGGTTCAAAACCTTCAATCACTGAAGCTTCTAAACGGTTGCCAGTATATTGCTCAATTTTACGCAATAAATGTCTATCCATATTAGATGCAAAAGAGATCGCAATACCACTGTTATTCGCACGGCCAGTACGGCCAATACGGTGCACATAGTCTTCAGCAAACTTAGGTAAATCGTAATTAATTACGTGGGTGATACCGTGTACGTCGATACCGCGTGCAGCCACGTCAGTAGCAACTAATACTTTTACATCTCCATGACGTAATTTAGTTAACGTACGGTTACGAGCACCTTGTGTCATGTCGCCATGCAAAGCTGCAGTTTTGTGACCAGCTGCATACAAATCTTCTGCCAACACGTCAGCATGACGCTTGGTTGAAGTGAAAATAATCGTTTGATTAACTTCTGGGGCAATCAACAAATGCTCAAGCAATTTGTTTTTATGCGTCATGTCATCTACAAAGTGTAAGCGTTGCTCAATGTTGGCATGTTTTTCTTTTTGTGCTGCAACTTGTACTGTTTTTGGATTTTTAAGAATTTGTTTAGCAATTCTTGCGATATCACCATCCAATGTCGCTGAGAATAATAGTGTTTGACGCTCAGCAGAGAGTTGCTCACAAATACGTTCAACGTCAGGCAAGAAACCCATGTCCAACATGCGGTCCGCTTCGTCCAAAATCAACATTTGCAAACGTGATAAGTCAATACGACCACGCTCCATATGGTCTAACAAACGACCTGGTGTAGCTACCAAGATATCTAACGGTTGTGATAACAATTTGTTTTGCAGTGGGTAAGGCATACCACCTACGATACTTACAGTACGTGCACGTAAGAATTTACCGTATTTACGTGCTGCTTCGTTCACTTGAGCAGCTAATTCACGAGTTGGGGTTAATACTAAGATACGTGGGCCACGGCTTCTTGATTCATGCGGTGTTGCTAATATGTTAAGCGCTGGCAACATAAAACCTGCTGTTTTACCTGTACCTGTTTGCGCTGAGGCCATCAAGTCATGACCTTCCATGACTACAGGAATTGCCTGTGCTTGGATAGGAGTAGGGGTGGTGTAGCCTGTTTCTTCAATAGCGCGAAGGATGGCAGGGTGTAGATTTAATGATTCAAAAGACAAGATAGTCCCTTTCAAAAGCAGTTTTATAAAAACAATAAAAGGGCGCGAGCAAATACAAATATGTTTACAGTGATGTTGTTAATTCAACATAACGCAAAAAGCAATTTTCAAATATATAGTTTCGAGATGCTTTATTTACCAGCGCACGGGCATAGCCGCT
>CAZZDN010000070.1:0-8814 GCA_964652655.1 uncultured Methylotenera sp. | reverse complement strand
AAATTCGGCTGCATCCAGATGGCAGTGGGTATCAATCAGCATGATGATTCCATTTTTTTAAAGGGCTAATTTTATGAAAAATTAAGCTAGGTAATCAATCAAGACATACCCTAAGCACCCCGTAATTAAGAGCTCAATTATTAAGAGCTCTATGATTGTAACCACAAATCAATAATCGGCAGTTCTGCAATAAACGTTGATTCTGTAGCAATAAAAAAGCGCCACAGCAGCTACATTAACGCTATATAGCAAGCACCGCAGGCTTGGCACGGACACGGATATCCACGCCAACCTGACGCACATCGAGTAGCTGTAATTCTGGCACTTGCTGCATGGCTGTGAATTCTGGCATGGCAAACATACCATGCGCAGCACTTCCCATCAGCTTAGGTGCGTAATAAAAAACAAACTCGTCTATCAGGCGAGCATTTAGTAAAGCGCCGTTAATGCCTTGCCCTGCCTCAACGAGCACATTATTTACGCCACGATGCGCCAAGAGTTGCATTAGCTGTGCCAAATCCACCTGCTGAGTTTGATTAGGCAGACAAACCAACTCAGCACCTTTGGCTTTCAAAGCCTCAGCACGCTGCTGTGCATCTGCGGCATACGCTACCAGCACAGGGCTATTTGCCAACATAGATGGCGCTAATATTTTACTATCTAGCGGCACTTGTAGACGACTATCCACAACCACACGTATCGGTTGACGTGTAGCGTTTGGTAAACGCACTGTCATACTAGGATCATCAGCTAGCACAGTGCCTATCCCAGTCAAAATGGCACAAGACTGGGCGCGCCAGTGCTGTACATCTAGGCGAGCAGATTCACTGGTAATCCATTGGCTTTTGCCATTACTGAGCGCAGTGCGACCATCTAAACTTGCCGCAATTTTGCTGCGCACATAAGGAAGGCCACGTGTCATACGCGTAATAAAACCTATATTTAACGCAATCGCCTCTTGCTCCAGCACACCTATCAACACCTCAATACCTTGGGCTTGAAGTGCAGCCACGCCTTGTCCAGCCACTAGCGGATTAGGATCTTGCATAGCAATCACTACACGTTTGGGTTTGGCAGCAATCACCGCTTGCACACAGGGTGGTGTTCGACCAAAGTGGCTACACGGTTCTAGCGTTACGTAAACGTCTGCCCCTTCGGCTAACGCCCCCGCTTGTCGCAACGCAAACACTTCGGCATGCGGTTCACCCGCTTTAGGATGGGCACCTTGCCCGACAATTTGTTGATCGCGCACAATGACGCAACCCACACGCGGATTAGGTTGCGTAGTGTATAAACCTTGCACTGCCAAGCGCAGTGCAAGGCTCATGTAGGTGTAGTCAGATGTGGATAATGTAGACAAAAACGTTGAATAGAAGCTGTAGGTTATCGTATAGATGAACAGGCACGCTAGGTATCGGTATTACGGCGTTTCGGCGTTACGGCCTGCACATCTAAATCGCGGATAACATCATTAAAGTCATCCACATCAGAAAAGCTCCGATACACAGAGGCAAAGCGGATATAAGCCACTTTATCCATCATTTTGAGCTCATGCATCACCATTTCACCTAAGTCTCTGGCGTGCACCTCACGCTCGCCGCGCGCTAATATTTTCTGCGTGACGTGGTCTAGCGCCTTATCCACATATTCTGTAGGCACTGGGCGCTTATGCAGTGCACGGGTAAATGACACCCTTAACTTTTCACGCTTAAATTCTTCTCGCGTACCATTTTGCTTCACCACCTGTGGCAAATGCAAATCTGCTGTTTCATAGGTAGTGAAACGCTTATCACATGCACTGCATTTACGGCGGCGGCGAATAGAGTCACCCTCATCATTGACCCTGGAGTCAATAACTTGGGTATCATCTGTTCCGCAGAAAGGACACTTCACAATTAGCCTTAAATTAACCCGATACTAACCTTGGTAGACAGGGAAACGCGCAGTTAAAGCATGTACTTTAGCTTTTGTCGCTGCAATCACTGCTTCATCAGTTGGATTATCCAACACATCAGCAATCAGGTTAGCAACTTGGCGTGCTTCTTCTTCCTTAAAGCCACGAGTCGTAATCGCTGGTGCACCGATACGAATACCAGAAGTCACAAATGGGCTCTCAGGGTCGTTAGGAATCGCGTTTTTATTCACTGTAATGTGTGCTAAACCTAAAGCCGCATCTGCAGCCTTACCAGTTAAACCTTTAGGACGTAAATCCACCATAAACATGTGTGATTCAGTACGACCAGAAATAATACGTAAACCACGTGCAGTTAATGTCTCTGCCATTGCCTGTGCATTTTTAATGACTTGCGCTTGATAAGTTTTAAATTCTGGTTGCGCCGCTTCTAAGAAAGCTGTCGCCTTTGCAGCAATGACATGCATCAATGGGCCGCCTTGCAAGCTTGGAAACACGCTAGAGTTCAATGATTTTTCAAACTCTGCTTTCGCCATAATGATACCGCCACGTGGACCACGCAAAGTTTTGTGTGTAGTCGAAGTGACGAAGTCAGCATGCGGCACTGGGTTTGGATAAACGCCAGCGGCAATCAAGCCTGAGTAATGCGCCATATCCACCATGAAATATGCGCCAACTTTTTTCGCAATCTCAGCCATACGCGCCCAGTCAAAACGCAAAGCGTAAGCTGAAGCACCGCCGATTAACAATTTTGGTTTGCATTCAACTGCAATACGCTCCATCTCGTCATAGTCGATTTCTTCTTTATCGTTCAAGCCGTATGGCACGATGTTAAACAACTTACCTGACAAATTAGCTGGTGAACCATGCGTCAAGTGACCACCATGACCCAAGTTCATCCCCATCACAGTGTCACCTGGTTTTAGGATAGAGAAATACACTGCTTGGTTTGCCTGTGAACCAGAGTGTGGTTGCACATTGGCATACTCTGCGCCATAAAGTGCTTTTAAACGATCAATCGCAAGTTGTTCAACTTGGTCAACAAATTCACAGCCACCATAAAAACGTTTGCCTGGATAACCTTCTGCATACTTATTGGTCAACTGTGAACCTTGCGCCTGCATTACTGCAGGACTAGTGTAGTTCTCAGAGGCAATCAATTCGATGTGTTCATGTTGACGCACTACCTCTTGCTCAATCATGCCCCACAATGCAGGGTCAGCTTGATTTAGAGTATTGGCGTAGTTAAATGGTGCTTGCGACATGGTGTTTAGTTTTCCAAATATTTGAATAAAAGGGAGTTGTATACATTTTAACATGCCAAGTCTGCATCGTTAAAGTGAAGTATTCAAGTTATGACGTTTTAAGCAAAAAATGGTTGCACGCAGAATAATTGGCTGATATCAACCAATTTGGTTGATATTATTGAGCCAAACTGCAGGCAGAAAATTTTAACCATATGAATATAAACAAAAATTATGCTGGCATCTTAATTGCTTAAATAATAAGCAAGCGCATATCTCCAAATCGCTCCCCTTGCCCGTACACCTCCTAAGGTGATACGGGATTTTTTTATCTACTACCCCATCATTAAACCCACTATGATTTTTAAAGCGGACGAGGCTATAATCAGAAAGATTACAGGAGATAGAACAATGAAATGGACAGATAGCCAAGCGATTGCGGAAGCACTTTACGACAAATATCCAGAGATAGACCCTAAAACCATTCGCTTTACAGACCTGATGGATTGGGTACTTAATCTTGATGGTTTTAATGATAATGCAGATAAATGCGGTGAAAGAATTTTAGAAGCGATTCAGCTTGCTTGGATTGATGAGGCTGACTAACGCAAATGCCTGAAATTACGATGCTTGAGGCGCTATTGTGTTTATTTATCAAACACTTTATATGCGACTTCCCACTACAAGCCACACCTTGGATGTACAACAACAAAGGTAAATACGGCCATATCGGTGGACTAGCACACGCTGCCATACATGGCGTAGGCACCCTGATTGCACTAGTCTTTTGGGTAGGTGCGTCAGCATGGTTACTTGCGCTTGTCGATAGTGTTATTCACTATCATATAGACTGGGCCAAGATGAACATCAGCATAAAGTTTGACCTTAAAGCCAATAATAGTGAGTGGTTTTGGATTTTATTGGGGTTTGATCAGTTACTCCACCACCTGACTTACTTTGCTATCGTAGTAATCGCTTTGAATCTAGCATAATGTCCAGAAATACTTTGATCTCCATCGCTATCTGGTTAGCACTAGCAGGCGTCATTTATTATTTAGCGGACAGCATTCAAAATCCCAATAAAATTTACAACCTTGGTAATAGTAGTTCGGTGGTACTTAAACGTGGCTTGGATGGCCATTACCGAAGTGAGGCGCTTATCAACGGCAAAAAAGTAAAAGTTCTAGTCGATACCGGTGCAACTGGCGTTGCGATATCCCAAGCAACTGCAGATTTGCTCAACCTAAAAAGCATTAATGCCGTCCGCACAAACACTGCAAACGGAGATAGCATCGGTTATATGGTCCGACTAGACTCAGTTCAAATTGGCGGGGTACGTGCGCACAATGTCGCCGCCATGATAGCGCCGGGTTTAGATGGTGACATACTGCTAGGGATGTCATTCTTAGGGCGCATGGACATCCGTCTCTATAAAGGCGAGATGACCATTACCCAGACTGAATAAACCAGTTTATTTAAGATGACTTTAGACAGCCAATCCAACACTGAACATCTAACTCACCACACGCTATGTAATGACTGTCGGCACGACGCGACCAGTCTTTTCCACTAACTTTGAAATCTGCATGGCAATTTGTATCATTTCCGCTAACGCCACCTGCGCATCCAAGTGATGTTTCGTACTATCTGGCTCATAGGCCTCCAAATAAATACGCAAGGTTGCGCCTTCCGTGCCGGTGCCTGACAATCGGAAGACAATCCGTGAACCATCTGTGAACAGCACACGTATACCTTGATGATGACTAACAGAACCATCGATAGGATCATGATAACTGAAATCATCGCATGACTTAACCGTATATTGCCCAAATACCTGCCCCGGCAAGCTGGTAAATTGCGCTTTAATATGTGCAATTACACTATTAGCAGCCTCTGTTGGAATCGCTTCATAATCATGGCGTGAATAGACATTACGCCCATACTCTAGCCAATGTGCTTTTAAGATGGCTTCTACACTCATGCGCTTCACTGCAATCACATTCAGCCAGAATAGCACGGCCCATAGACCATCCTTCTCGCGTACATGGCTTGAGCTGGTACCAAAACTCTCTTCACCACACAGCGTCACTTTACCCGCATCCATCAAATTACCAAAAAATTTCCAGCCTGTTGGCGTCTCAAAACTTGGCACATTTAACTTAGCCGCCACGCGGTCTACTGCACCGCTGGTTGGCATAGAGCGGGCTACACCAGCAATACCGTCGCGATAAGCTGGCACAAGGGTCGCGTTGGCAGCCAACACTGCCAGACTGTCAGAGGGTGTAACAAAAAAGTTTTGGCCTAATATCATGTTACGGTCACCATCACCATCTGACGCAGCGCCAAAATCCAGTGCATTTTCACCGGCAAACATAATGTTCACCAAATCCTCTGCGTAAGTTAAGTTAGGGTCAGGATGGCCCCCGCCAAAATCCTCAGATGGCTCACAATTCATTAAACAATCAACAGGCGCATGGAGACGATTCACAAAAATCTCTTTGGCATAAGGCCCAGTCACCGCATGCATAGCATCAAACTTCATTTCAAAGCCTGAGGCTAATAACTGCCTGATGGCTTTAAAATCAAATAGACTTTGCATTAAATCTGCGTAATCTTTCACCGCATCAATGACTTCTACGGTAAAGAGCTCTCCATCAGCAATCCCTGAAAACTGCATCTCACCTATAGTATCGATATCCACTAGTGGCAAATCAGATACTTTATAGTCAGTTATTTCCTTACTTTTAGCAAAGATTTCATCCGTAATTTTCTCTGGTGCAGGGCCGCCATTACCAATATTGTATTTAATGCCAAAATCACCGTGAATCCCGCCTTGATTATGACTAGCAGATAAGACCATGCCGCCAAATGTTTTATATTTGCGAATCACATGCGATGCAGCTGGCGTAGACAAAATACCACCCTGACCAACCAATACACGAGAAAAGCCGTTCGCTGCAGCCATGCTAATAATCGTTTGGATAGCCTGCCTATTATGATAGCGACCATCACCGCCTACCACTAATACCGCACCATTTGGTACCACCAAAGTATCAAATAAGCTTTGCACAAAATTTTCCAGATAATTCGCCTGCTGGAATATTTTTACTTTCTTACGCAAACCAGATGTGCCTGGTTTTTGGTCACCATATGGCTGGGTTGGCGTTACGATTATTTTCATGAGTTTTGCTCTTTTCTTAGAATCCACTACATACTATATTAAGAGATGTTACTATTCCCAACAACTACTCTGTATACCTTACCAAATATTTCATAAATACAATACGAAGTAAGCCTCAGTCAGGTAAAATTTTATTACAATCATTAAAATATCAAGCACTGTCCTCGTGATCGTGTTATTACATCAAGTATCGCTTAAAGCAATTAAATCTCGTTAGGGTTAGAGAATGGAAGATCAAGTATTTATTGGACGTCAGCCAATTATGGATGTGAAACAACACATCATCGGTTATGAATTACTATTTAGGCATAGCGCAGATGCTGATTCAGCCATATTTGAAGATGAACTCAGAGCTTGCTCCAACGTCTTGGTCAACACTATGGGGGATATGGACGTACAATGGCTGCTAGGCGACAAACTAGCATTTATTAACGTCAATGAAGCAATGCTCATGAGCGAGTTTATTGAGCTGATGCCTCCGCAGCGAACTGCGCTAGAAATCCTACGCACTGTTGTAGCAGGTGATGCAGTGGTTGAGCGTTGCAGAGAGTTAAGTAAGCTCGGGTACAAAATCGCACTGGACAACCCTCAACTAAGTACGCAAATTGAACCTCTTACCGAGTTCGCCAACTTTATCAAAATTGACTCACTCAGCGTCAGTCCGCAAGAAGCTCGAAAGCTATTCGAGAAATATTCGGCACCAAACGTACAGATGATTGCTGAGAAAATTGAAACCTCAGCGCAGTTTGAAGCCTATAAAGAAATAGGCTACAGACGCTTTCAGGGCTTTTATTTTGCGCGACCAGAAACCTTTACAGCCAAAGTCATCAATCCATCGTTTGACAGCGTCTTAAACCTACTCAATCTAGTTACACAAGACTCAGATAGCCAAGAGATTGAAAACGGGTTCAAACGTGACGCAGCACTCTCATTTAAGTTACTCCGCTACATCAACTCAGTCGGCTTCGGATTGTCCTGTGAGATTCAATCTATTAAACATGCACTCACTATTCTAGGTAGAAAGCAGCTATATCGCTGGCTGACTTTACTGATGGTCACTGCTGGAGAAAACGCCACACCTCCTGCACTCATGAAAACCTCTATCACACGTGGACGTCTGACTGAGTTACTAGGTGAGGGTTACTTTGATAAACATGATAGAGACAATCTTTTTATCGTTGGTGTTTTTTCATTACTAGATGCCATCCTCAAAATGCCAATGGATCAAGTGCTAGAAAAAATTCAGCTACCAGAAAGTGTTTCAGAAGCACTACTTACTCGCGGTGGTGTATATGGACCATTTCTGCAGTTAACAGAAGCATGCGAGGACGCAGATAGCAAACGCATTTTAGAGCTGGCAGAGCTATTGCAGTATGACGCTGATAAGGTCAATGAATGCCATATCGCGGCATTAGCATGGGCAGAGTCACTCGGTATTTAAGCTGACTAAATTAAAAAAGCATGTGTGCCTGCACACATGCTAGCCCCCATGCGCTAAAGCAATCGCCTGACGCTCTAAGATGTACACGTATTTGTTAATCAAACCTTCATTTCCTCTTGATGGTTCAACATACATAAAACCAATACGATATTTCGTTACCACCTCATTGACGCGCATTTCAGTAATACTTCTAACCATTAAAGTAAGGTTGGTTTCACCAACATCAGGAAAAGCAATCTTACATCCATTAAAAGATTGACCAACTACAATCGCTGGATTTAAAGGAGCAGAAGCAATCGCACCAACACCACCTAAACTGACATCAACCAAGGTCAAGTCAAGCACGATCTCTTCTTCAGGGTGCAATGCATCTGGAACCGGAATTCGACACATAACAGGATTAACAACAGGCGTAGAAAACCGATAAAAATCTCTACGCTGCAGTCTAATTAAATCTTTAGGCAATGCAATCTTAATCGCCTTACCATCTTTCAAATTGACCTCAGACACATGTGTACTGGTCCATTTAATTTTTACGCCATCTTCTTTCAAGAAGATAATATGGCTACTTGCCAATAAACGACGATTAAATTCTTCATCGATACCGATATCTAAATAGACTGACGCAGTCTTAGCGTCAAGACTAATCACACTAGTAAGATACTCATCTGCACCACGATTAAACGAAACTCTAAGCATAGATTTATGCTTAATTAAATCATTCAGAATCTGCATGACCTCTTTTGGGTTATGCACGATAAACTGTTCTTCATTATGGTCAAATGTAACGTGTTCCATGAGTTTCCTGTTAGACCTTGTGCTGTGGCGGGCATGTATGTCAAAAAACTTGACGTATAAACTAAACGCTAATGCATTAAATTTTAGCGATTGTCACTACATACCAGCAAAGTAATATTACGCCTAATTACAAAGAGGCTAAAGTCACATACAAAAAAGCCAGCACTTGGCTGACTCAATTTAAAGTTTAATTTGGTCGGGACGGTGTGATTCGAACACACGACCCCTTGCACCCCAT
>CAZZDN010000069.1:0-9040 GCA_964652655.1 uncultured Methylotenera sp. | reverse complement strand
TTAGATGCTGTACACGCAGAAATTGTAAGTTAGATTGCAATTAAACAAAGTCTGTTAGCTCATGGCTTTTATCAGCAATAAAGTTTTACCTCAATTTTCACAAACAAGCGTGTTGCTTGTTTGTTTACCATTAATGTTACCAGCCTGTGGGTTTCTAGAATACGTAGCTAAACCCATTAACCAACAAGCTGTTATCCAAAAGTTTGAGAGTAAGAGCCCTGACAGTGAGCAGTTCAAGCAATATTTAATTTACAACAACTATAAACCTAGCAGCTTCCCTATTACACAATGGGGTTTAGACGACCTCACTTATTGTTCGCTTTTTTTCCATCCTAGTTTGGACGTTGTGCGTGCACAATGGCGCGCAGCACAAGCATCAGAAGCTACCGCAGCTAGCAGACCATTACCTACCCTAAGTGGCAACTATGGCAAAGGCAACAATGCGAATGAAGATATTAGCCCTTATACATATAGTTTAAGTATTGATATACCAATAGAAACGGCAAACAAACGCAATATTCGTATAGAAAACGCACAACACTTATCTGAGTCAGTCAAACTAGAGATCGCACAAACCGCTTGGAATTTGCGCGCTCAAGTAGCGACCACCTATAACGAACTACTGCTCAACCAAACACAACTCAACCTATTATCAACAGAACGTTCTTACAGGCAAGAAATTGTTGATCTTTATCAAAAAAGACATGACTTAGGGCTTGCTTCTAAAATTGAATTAAGCCATGCCAAGTTATTACTGCAAGCAACTATTGCTGAGCTAAATTCAGTACAACAAAACAAAGTCGTTTTAATCGCAAAACTGGCAGGTAACTTGGGCTTACCATTATCGCGTGTTGAGCAGATGAATTTATCTTTGCCAATTCATGGCGAGGCAGTTACAGCAAAAATACAGCAAATTTTAACGAGCGATATCCAATCAAAAGCCTTACTGAATCGCTTAGATCTGCGAATTGCGCTAGAACGCTATGCCATGGCAGAAGCTAAACTAAAACTAGAAATCGCTAAACAATACCCTGACATTAAAATTAGTCCATCGTATACCTATGAGTTTGGCAATAAGGTGTGGTCGTTAGGGTTATCCAGTTTAATGACATTTATTAATAAAAATAAATTTGCGATTGCCGAAGCGAATCAATTACGTGAAGTAGAGGCTGCACAATTCGAATCTCTACAAAGTAGGATTATTAACGAGGCATCTGCAATAAGGGCTAAGTTGACTCAAGCACAGCAATCGTTAGCAGACAATACAAAACTATTCGCACAGCAACAAGAAAATACTAAGCGAATGCTAAGCCTTTTTAGCGCTGGAGAAATTGATCGCTTAGAGCTAACCATGGCAAAACTAGAAGAATTAATATCCGCGAAAAATTTAGCAATTGCTAATTTTAATGTGCATACTTCAATCAACAACCTAGAAAACACCCTACAACACCCGCTCAACATACAAAGTGAACAAAGTTTTTCAACCCAACACTATTGATGCCGCTAGCACTTATTAACTGGTAGTCAGATTTACTGGGTTGATCGATGGAGAGATATTGAATGAATCGAAAACTTGCCATAATTATTGGCTTACAGGCTTTTTTAATCGTCATGTTATTCTGGTTGCTGGTTTTTTATGGCAAGGATGAGTTCGAGGAGATGTCGGAACTTTCTGAAGAGGAAATTGAAACCATTAGCCGTATTACTGACAAAGACGGCGCAATTATGATTAGCCTTAGCCCAGCAGCACAAAAGCAAAGCGACATACAAACCTCACCACTGAAGGCAAGCACGCATCAGGCAAGTATTAGCACTTATGGCAATGTTGTCAGTATTGATAGTCTGATTGAATTACGTAATCGTTACTTAGCGATAAAATCAGAAGTCGATGTTTTAAAAGCGTCACTCAACCATGACACACGTGAGTTAGAGCGCCTGAAAACGTTGAATCTAGACAATAAAAACGTATCTGACAAGGCAGTTGCAACGACTGCAACGAATGTGCGCACCAATGAAACAAAGATCGCTGCCGCAGAATCTAATGCCAAGAATATCGTCGACAGCATTCGCCAGCTTTGGGGTGACACATTGGCACAACATGCAATCAATCCTAAAACGAGCGATTTATTACAAGCGCTGATTTCAAATAAAAAAGTATTGATTCAAACGACGCTTCCGTTTGACGCTGCAGAACCAAAACCAAATAGCACTATTATGATTGCGCCGACTGCAGCACCTTCACATACGACAACTGCTCAATACGTATCACCTGCACCTATCACTAACACCACGATTCAAGGAAAAACTTATTTTTACCACGCTGTTACCAATGAGTTACGTGCCGGCATGCAAATTAATGCAACGACTGCAACATCTAATCAGAGAAGTAACGGTGTAATCGTGCCTAACAACGCCATCATTTGGTACGCTGGAAAACCTTGGGTTTATCAAAAAACTGGGGCAGACCAATTTAGTCGCAAACCTATTCATACAGATGTAGAAGTAGAGAATGGCTGGTTTTATCAAGGTGATCTTAAAGCCAATGACGAAGTTGTGATTAGTGGTGCACAACTCCTGCTGTCAGAAGAATTCAAATCACAGATTATGAATGAGAATGACGATTAAACTGAGATTTAAACACGCGCTCATTGACCAATAAAAATAACATGGCCACATAGCATACCGCTAAATAAAAGGGATCAGTCATGCGAACACATAGCTCAACTCCGAGCAACCATCATAGACCTTGCACGCAAATAGTGTTGGAGACCTGTGCATCATGATGCAAGCTTTAGTTCGCTTCTCCATTAGATTTAGTGGGGTAATTATTGGTCTAGCTACACTAGTCATTGTGTATGGTTTATTTAGCCTTACACGTAGCAATCTTGATGTATTTCCTGAATTTGCACCTACCCAGATTGTCATTCAAACAGAATCGCCTGGTTTATCAGCAGAGCTAGTAGAAAGCTTAGTCACTCAACCAATAGAAAATAGTGTTGCTGGCACTGTGGGCATTGAGAGTATGCGCTCTCAATCTATTCCGGGTTTGTCGATTGTAACGATTATTTTTGATGAAAAAACCGACGTTTATCGCAATCGGCAGGTGATTGCAGAACGTATTTCAACGCTGAGCAATAAACTGCCTCAAGGCATCATTCCCAACATTACCCCCCTCACCTCTTCTGCAAGTACTGTTTTAGGTTTTGGACTGACCTCTAAGACTCGCAGCCTGACAGAAATCCGTACTATCGTAGATTGGACGGTTGTACCGCATATACTCGCCATTCCTGGGGTTGCAGATGTGAATGTGTTTGGGGGCAAAGTGAGGCAGTTGCAGGTACAAGTTGACCCTGAAAAAATGATTCGTTATGGCATCTCATTACTGCAAGTAGAAGATGCTGTCAGAAAAGCGACAGGCGTGCGCGGTAGCGGCTATATTGAAAATAAAAATCAGCGTATTGTCATCAATACCGATGGACAGTCTACAACGCCAGAGAAGCTAGCGCTCGTGACCCTCATGCATAAAAATGGGCAAACCATTAGGCTTGGTGACATTGGCAAGGTCGTAGATGGCGCTGCGCCATCTATTAGTGCGGCAGCGATTAATGAAGAAACTGGTGTATATCTTTCTGTTCAGGGTCAACTTGGTGCCAATACGCATGGAGTTACTCGCGAAATTGAGCGCGCACTAAAAGAGCTGGAACCTAGCTTAACTGCTGAACATGTTACCTTACACAAAGGACTATTCAGACCGGCTAACTTTATTGAAGTAGCAGTTGATGGCGTGCGTACTGATATTTTGATTGGTTCAGTGTTAGTCATTACCATTCTTTTTCTATTCTTATTTAACGTACGAACCGCCTTTATTTCTGCAACAGCAATTCCACTATCGCTACTCACTGCGATTGTAGTCATGAGCTATTTTAATATCGGATTGAACATTATGGTGCTAGGTGGGCTTGCCATTGCACTTGGTGAGGTCGTTGATGATGCAATCATAGATACGGAGAATATTTTCAGGCGTTTACGCGAAAATCGCCTGCTTGATGAACCGTTACCAACGCATCGAGTGGTATTTAATGCATCGATGGAAGTGCGTAACTCTGTAGTTTACGCAACATTTATTGTGGCACTGGTTTTCTTACCACTACTAACACTAGGAGGTGTAGCTGGAAAACTGTTTGCGCCACTCGGCATTGCTTATATCGCAGCCATCATGGCATCTCTTTTTGTCGCTCTCACGCTGACACCTGCTTTATGTTATTTAATGTTAGGGAATGCCGATCTCGATGACAAAGATCCACCGCTGATTCACGCGATTAAAAAGTTGTATGTAAAAGCATTAGTCACTATTGATGCACATTACAAAATAATTATTGGTACTAGTCTCGTATTCATTGCAATGGGGCTAGGCACGCTGCCTTTATTCAAAAATCAATTCATACCGGCATTGCATGAAGGTCATTACATTATGCATATGACTGCTGTCCCGGGTACTTCTGAGCAAGAATCACTGCGCATTGGTAAAAAGGTATCAGCCGTGATTCGTAAAATAGATGGTGTAAAGTCAGTAACGCAATGGGTAGGCCGTGCGCGGAATGGTGCAGATACTTTTGGGACACACTATAGCGAATTTGAGATTGAGATTGGTGCTATTTCCGGTCAAGAGCAACGTCGTATTCTTAACGAGATTAGAGAAGAGCTTTCTGGTGAGGAAATTGATCGTGATGGAGATGGAATTGCAGAAGCTGGTTTTGTCGGCGTGAACTTTGCGATCAATACATTCTTAACCGAGCGTATTGAAGAAACCATCTCAGGCTATGCTGCATCGACGGTGATTAACGTTTATGGTCAGAATTTAGACGCACTAGACAGTGATGCTAACAATATTGCCAAAATCCTTAATGATATCCAAGGTGCTACCGAGGTTGTTGTGCAATCACCACCAGGCACTCCACAACTTGTTGTACGTTTACGGCCTGAGAAAATGGCACAGCTTGGTTTGTACCCAACAGATGTGTTAGACAACATACGCGCTGCTTATGAGGGTGTTCCTGTGACACAAGTCTATGAAGGAAACCGTGTCATTGGTGTCAGTGTTGTATTAGATTTGGAAGCCAAAGATGACGTACAAGAGGCAGGCAATCTCCCACTGTTTAATGCTGAAGGTAAATTATTTAGGTTACGGAATGTTGCAGATATTGTTCAGGAAAATGGTCGCTCTAAGATACTGCATGCTGGCGCTAAAAGAATTCAGACGGTTACTGCAAACGTAGTAGGCAGAGATATTGACTCGTTCACCAAAGAACTGAAAACTCGTTTACATAAAGAAATGCAGCTTTCAAAAGGCACTTACTTGGAATTTACTGGTGCTGCAGAAGCTAATGCCAAATCAAGAGAGAAATTAATTCTTCAATCAGCACTAGCTGGCGTCAGCGTATTTCTAATGCTGTATATCGCTTTTGGTCGTTTGCGAAATCTAATACTCACCTTTATAAACTTACCATTCGCTTTAATCGGTGGTGTATTAGCGGTAATGTTTACTGGTGGATGGATTTCACTGGGCTCCTTAGTTGGTTTTGTTACTTTATTCGGTATTACGCTACGCAACTCAATTATGATGGTGTCTCATTTCCAACACTTGGTTGATCAAGAAAATTGTGTATGGGGATTAGAGACCTGCATTCGAGGCGCTTCTGAACGGTTGCCTTCAATTTTAATGACGGCATTAGTCACGGCACTAGGCCTTCTTCCCCTAGCAGTGGGAAGCGGTCAACCTGGCCGGGAGATTGAAGGCCCTATGGCTACAATTATTGTTGGCGGATTAGTGACATCCACGATACTGAATCTATTGATTTTACCGACGATTATGCTGCATTTTGGCAAATTTGAACGTAACCAACAGGCTTAAAATTATTCATCATATTTAATATATATAAACCTAGGATCATCGTTAGGGGTGCCAGTGAGCGCACCACCTATTTTTCCTGGCTGCCAGGCAATCACAGATTCAATCATTTTTGCCAACTCAAAGTCTTTTTCGGTAACGCCTTTTGCATCATGCGTACATAACTTGACTATCACAAACGCATAAGAGACGGTCAAATCTGGATGGTGCCATGCGGCTTCAGCCAAATGTCCAACCGTATTCACCACCATTAGGGTTGCTTTCCAACCGCTTGTTTTGTACTTGCGTCTTATCCAACCGTTTTCGAAATACCAATGCGGTAACTCTGCGGCTAATCTTGTTTCAATTTCTTGTTGAGATAGCATCAAACTAGACGACATGTTAATGACTCCTTATTAGCTGGCTGAGTTAATGGTTAACCAATAAAAGACTTGGCGCGGCAAGACATTCATCTTTTGCATAAGATTTGCTCAATATTGGCTCAATTGCTTGATACTGTGTTTTGTGTGCAACGTAAGTTTGAAAATGTTGCGCTAGATAATAATCCTTAAATGCCTCATCGACTAAATCATCATTCACCAACGTTTGCAATAATACTGATTTAAGATTAGCGTAAGCATTCAAAGGCTTAGATTTGACTAGCAGAAGACGTTCTGCACCAATTTTTGTTGCTAACCAAGCACTTAAACTATCAGAAGTCACTTGCCAACTCTTAGCAACCGTATCATCCGCTAATACCATTTTGCTCGGTAGCCAAACAATCGCCCTATGTTGCCAGCCACGTTCTGCAAGCTCTAGCTCACTACTTGCAGTGACTAAATTAGGGTTTATTCCTGTGAGCAGTAATCCGAACTGATCCATCGCAAGCAATGCTAAGTGGTGCGCCATCGCATCATTAACCCCTGTTCGCTGTTGCGCTAAGCGCACAGCATCTGCGAAAACAGCACCTCCGGGGACAATAATCACTTTACCATCGCTAATTTTTACTAGCATGTCTAACCAGCGAGGTAGCTCTGGCGACCCTAATAAGCTGCCCCCTAATTTTACTACCCACATTGGTGACCCCTTGATTTGAAGTTAGGGTTTAAAATAAAAACTTACACTTAATATCTAAAATCAGCACGCATTATCTCTACATTCAAAGTCTCAGAATTTAAGACCTAAAGATTAAGATGAAGACTGATATCTATTTATTTTTTATCTGAAACACTCAACTGTTTTAAGCATACTAGAAGCTTTATCCCAGGTTTCGATGTATTCTTTTTCTACATCAGAATCTGCCACAATACCACCGCCTGCATAAAAGCTAATTTCCCCTTCGCCAGCTTGTTTTTCTACATAAACAGCTGTACGAATAGCAATATTAGTATCCATATTGCCATCAAACCCAATATAACCAATCGCACCGCAATACACACCACGGCGATGTGGTTCTAATTCTTCGATAATTTGCATGGAACGCAACTTGGGCGCTCCAGTAATTGAACCGCCAGGGAAACAACCTCGCAACAAATCAATTGCTGATTTACTTTCCAACAGCTCCCCAGTGACGATGCTCACTAAGTGATGCACATTAGCAAAACTTTGTAACTGAAATAACTTATCTGCTTTAACAGTGCCTGTCTGACAGTTTTTGCCAATGTCATTGCGTAGTAAATCCACAATCATCAGGTTTTCTGCTCTGTCCTTGAGGCACTCAAGCAAATCTTTTGCGTACAGTGCATCTTGTTCCGTATCAGCCGCACGTGGCCTAGTGCCTTTAATTGGCCGCGTCTCCACATGCCCATTAACCACCTGTAAAAATCGTTCTGGTGAACCAGAAATTATCTGTATATGCCCTAAGTTCATATACGCCATAAACGGTGCAGGGCTAATGACTCGCAACTTTTCATAAAAAGCCCAAGCATTACCGCGTGCTGTAGCTGAGAAACGCTGCGCCAGGTTAACCTGATAACAGTCACCTTCGTGAATATAGCGTTTAATCGCGTTAAATGCCTCTGCATAAGCTGATCTATCCATATTTGAGTGCACCGCAGAAGTGATTTCAAAGCCACTCTGTTGTTCAGTATCAGACTCTGCTTGATGATGACTTACGTCATCAAACAATGCGCACAAGGTAGGCCAATCTTGATGCGTTTGGGTATCAAAACCATTAGAAACTAAATGAGCGGTTTTAGCCCGGTGGTCCACAATAAGCGCCCAATCATAAATACCTATTTGCATTTGCGGCATCAAACCGTCATCTGCGGCGGTATTTTCCAACTTTTCTACGCGCCGGGCTAAGTCATATCCAAAATAGCCAACGGCACCACCAGTAAAAGGCCACGCAGACTGTTCAGCATGAAACTGCGCTAGCGCCTCATTCACTAACTTGAATGGGTCTTCAAGTGAGATTTGCTTGTTACCTTGACTGACCACTTCGGTTTGCTGACCATTCGTAGTAAAGGTAATAAAAGGCTTAGCGACTAAAATATCATAATGACCATATTGGCTCCCTGCCTTACCTGTTGCTGGGTCTGGGAGTTGCCCGCTATCTAAAAACATAGCCCAAGGCAGTTGCGCAATACGCGCAAAATATTGCGCACTATCTGCAAGATAATGTAGCTGATGCTTTAAAAAACTCATCTAGACAGCCCCAGTGAAGCGACTGCAAAAGCTGGAAAGCAAACCTTTGCCATATTTTTGATTACACTACTTTCTGCATGAATAAAATCACTTACTGAACAATATGGAATACCTAATTGCTGCGCTAGCGATGAGATCAAAAACTCACCTGCACCTGCACCGACCAACTGTAAAGGAAGACCAGCACTTTCCTCAGTCTTTTGTTGCAAGGACAATTTGCTTAACAAGGCCTGCCGCACTAGATTAAGCTGCGCATGTTTAAACGCATGCGCTAGCCCTACCCAAGCAGATAAAGGTGCGTCATGTGCATCCCAGCCCACCATTCTGGCAATACGGCGTGCACTAGCTACTACACTTTTTTCCGTACCGTCTGCGGTATCCGCCATATTATCCTCTGGTGCTAACTCACTGGTTAGCGTGTAAACATCTGCAGTTGTTGCAAAATGCTCGGCTGCCACATTTACCAACTGCCCAGCGAACGGGATTTTTTGCGCCAATGCCATCAAT
>CAZZDN010000068.1:0-9336 GCA_964652655.1 uncultured Methylotenera sp. | reverse complement strand
TGTGTCCGTGCTTGCGCAGCCAGGTAAGTACTGTTGATCTGCCTTGTATGCCATAGCGAGATTGTGCTTCTAAATAAGTCATCTCTCCGCGCTCCACCTGTTCAACAACTGCCAATTTAAAAGCGAGTGTGTAATCACGTTGTGTTCTCTTGATCCTAGTATCCATTTGACGCTCCTTGACTTCATTCAAAAAGTGTCAAGCTATTTCAGGACGGGACAGACGAAATTAAAAAGGCAGCTCGGGCTGCCTTTTTTATTTTAGTGTTATTGATATGAATGTGTGTAGTAAAAGTAAAAGGTTAGCCTACTGCTACACCAAATAGCCTGCCCACACCAGCGGTGGCAGTCATCGCGACTACGCCCCAGAATGTCACGCGAGCAACGCCTACTGTGATATTGGCTCCGCCAGTTTGTGCAGCTAACCCGCCCAAAACTGCAAGAAAAGCAAGGGATGAGACGCCTACATAGAGTGAAGTGTCGGCGGTCGGTGCTAGGTAGGTAACCAACAGTGGCAATAAAGCCCCAATTGCAAAGGTTGCAGCAGAGGCCAGTGCAGCCTGCATTGGGCGAGCATTCATCATTTCTGTAATGCCAAGTTCATCTCTGGCGTGTGCACCTAGTGCATCATGATGTGTGAGTTGAACAGCAACCTGATGTGCTAACTCTGGGGTTAAGCCACGGTGGATATAAATACCAGTCAGCTCTTTCAGCTCACTTTCGTGGTCTGTTGCTAACTCTAGACGTTCACGCGCTAAGTCTGCTTTTTCCGTGTCAGCTTGTGAGCTAACAGAAACATATTCTCCAGCCGCCATCGACATTGCTCCAGAAACCAAGCAAGCAATGCCAGTGAGAAGTATGCTCTGATTAGCCGCTCCAGCCGAAGCAACGCCTATGATTAAGCTGGCGGTAGAAATGATGCCATCGTTTGCACCAAGCACTGCAGCGCGTAGCCATCCGATACGGTGAGCGCGGTGAAATTCAGAATGTCTCATAATTGGAGCCTTGGGTTCTTTGGAGTTGTATAAAAACCGTTAATGATGAATCAGTTTGTTATTTTAGCGGAGCAGTTTGATTTTGGTGATTTTAAATTGGTATTTATTCTTAATAGCCAGTTTTAGCGCGTATGACCGTTAAATCCGCAAAGCAGATATTTAACGAACTCAATACGACTATTGAGTGACTACAATACCAGTATCGGTTCTGGGTATGCGATCTTGACAAGTCATGACGAATATCGGTGTTAACTTATTTTCCGCAGATAAACTAGGCAAACAAGTCTCAGGGGCTATGATGCTGTTAATCATAATTAATAATCCTAACAGGCTATACTAAAAACTTGGAATCTTTTTAGTCGCAATATCTCCATATTGATGATTACTATGTCCATAGGCTTCTAAATGTTAAACTTAATAGGCAACCTTACTTTTCGATTATTATTATGTGCTGTAATTGCATATCTAGCATGGCAACAAGCGGATGTGATTGGTTTGATATTCGCATCACTTGTTTTTGGGCTAGCACTTCCAAGCCCAATTTTAGCGTTGCTCTCCCACCTTAAACGTTCCATAAAACACGGGGTCTTTTCAAATAACAATGGAAGACACTACGAATTTCAAAACATAGGGATCGATATTATTGAGGATAACAATCACGAATGCTGGCTTAGTCTTAAAGATGTTAGGAAGGTAATTGAGGACTTTCCCAGAGACGCAGTCGTAGTTACGTTGTATCCGGACGATTTCGTTATCGACAAAAAGAATGGCAAATCAAGGTTACGCGCGAGTGCGCTGGTAAGCTATCTTCAACGTTCCAGCAATGTTACCGCAATGAAATTTAAGCTATGGATTGAACGTGAAGTGATATTTCCGAAAAAACAACTTAGGCAGAGACATAAGACTTTTTAAATAATTTGTAATCGGGGTTCTTTATTGGTGTTAGTCGACACTAACCTTCTGGTTTTATTCTCTAACCTCTGACAGCCAATCAATAGACTAGACGCGATAGGTCAAGTCAAAAAATAAGGTGGATGGCTGCTTGCCCCCACTTTGGGGTCGTTCATAGACGCAAAAAAGGCGACCTAAGTCGCCTGATATGGATAGGTGGCTACAATAGCGGTACAATCAATAAAGCCACAATATTAATAATCTTAATTAATGGGTTGACTGCTGGTCCAGCCGTATCTTTGTATGGGTCACCTACGGTGTCACCTGTTACTGCGGCTTTATGAGCATCAGAACCTTTGCCGCCATGATTCCCATCCTCAATGTATTTTTTGGCATTATCCCAAGCACCACCACCAGTACACATTGAGATTGCGACAAACAAGCCAGTCACAATCGTGCCCATGAGTAAACCGCCCAGTGCAACAGGGCCTAGTGTTAGGCCTACAATGACTGGCACAGCCACAGGGAGCAGTGATGGCACCATCATTTCTTTAATGGCCGCCGTGGTCAGCATATCGACAGCTTTGCCGTACTCTGGCTTGGCGGTGCCTTCCATGATGCCTTTGATGTCGCGGAATTGACGGCGAACTTCTTCCACAACAGCACCAGCGGCTCTCCCTACAGCCTCCATTGCCATGGCTGCAAACAAGAATGGAATCAAACCACCAATAAATAGACCAATAATCACCATCGGGTCACTTAAATCAAAGCTGGCAGTGATGCCTGCGCCCTCTAGTTTGTGGGTGTAGTCAGCAAACAATACTAGAGCTGCTAGTCCGGCAGAGCCAATCGCATAGCCTTTGGTGACAGCTTTAGTCGTGTTGCCCACAGCATCCAGTGGGTCGGTTACATCACGCACGCTACTTGGTAATTCTGCCATTTCAGCAATGCCGCCAGCGTTATCAGTAATTGGACCGTAGGCGTCTAGTGCCACCACGATGCCCGCCATACTGAGCATCGCTGTGGCGGCAATAGCTACGCCATATAAACCAGCTAAATAATAAGACGTGAAAATAGCAATACACACTGAGATGACTGGTAGGGCGGTAGATTTCATCGAGATACCAATACCAGCGATGATGTTAGTCGCATGGCCAGTAGTCGATGCTTGTGCTACATGCCTGACTGGGGCGTAATCTGTACCAGTGTAATATTCAGTAATCCATACCAAAGCCGCGGTCAAAATTAAACCAACAGCGCATGCTCCAAATAATTGCTGACTAGAGATGGTTAAATCACCAGCAGTGACACCCTCTGGAAACATTTTCGTGGTAACAAAGTAAAAGGCGATTAGGGACAGTACGCCAGCCACGGCTAGCCCTTTGTATAGCGCCGGCATAACATTTTTCATGCCAGGAGAGGCTTTCACAAAGAAGCAACCAATGATTGAAGCAACTATTGAAACCGCACCTAACATTAAGGGATAAAGTACACCTTGTGCCCCAGCATTTGTGAGTAGCAGACCACCTAACACCATGGTGGCAATTAAAGTCACCGCGTAGGTTTCGAAAAGGTCAGCCGCCATGCCAGCACAGTCACCTACATTATCGCCCACATTGTCTGCAATCACCGCTGGGTTTCTTGGGTCGTCTTCAGGAATGCCGGCTTCTACCTTGCCGACTAAATCTGCACCGACGTCAGCACCTTTGGTAAAAATGCCACCACCTAAACGTGCAAAAATTGAGATTAGAGACGAACCAAACGCGAGCCCAATGAGTGGATTGAGGTCAGTAGCTGTTTCTCCACCTAGGTAAGCATAAAAGCCAGTGACGCCTAACAAACCTAAGCCAACCACTAACATCCCTGTAATTGCACCGCCATTGAATGCTACATTAAGCGCAGGTGCAATGCCGTTGGTGGCTGCTTGGGCAGTGCGAACATTTGCTTTAACTGAAACATTCATGCCGATAAAACCACACGCACCTGATAATACCGCGCCTAAGACAAAGCCGATTGCGGTAGCTGTGTTAAGAAATATACCAATTAAAACAGCGAGGACAAATCCAACGATGGTGATAGTTTTGTATTGACGGGCAAGATATGCGGCTGCCCCTTGTTGAATAGCGCCGGCAATTTCTTGCATACGTGCATTGCCGGCTGGTAAACCTGTAATCCACTTACTCATTACTGCACCATAGAGTACTGCTAGTAACGCAGCGCCTATGGCAATCATTAGCTCGACTGACATGACTTCTCCCTATCTAAATTTTTATTAAAACTACAAAATAAAACTAGCGTGAAAACGAAACCAAGTGCTAAACATCTGTTGCAGATAAAGCTTAAGTTGAGGTTTGGTGCTCCTTAAAATTTGTAAATAAAATGTAACACTGTTTTCATTATTGCACTATTAGGCTGGACGAACAATAGAGCAGAGTGATAACTATTGAGGTATAACTTCTATGGTTATTTTCTTGCATTCTTGAGCAGTTTGCTAACAGAGTCTCCAAGTGATGTGCCCACTAGTTGTGACTCTAATTTTTGTAGCTGGCTTACCGCCTCAGCACTCAGTGATTTTGTGGGTTTTGGGGTAGGTAATGGGTTAGATTTTGCTTGCACTTTTATGCGAATTGCAGTAACTTCGTACCCTTGCTTTTCTAGCTTAATCAATAAGCTAGGAATTAAAAGTTTAATTTTTGCAGCTACCGCGTTGTTGTTTGCGTATACGGTAAATTGCTTGTTTTTGATGCTGCTGATATGGCTATGCATAGCCAAGCCATCAGGTGCAATTTCCGCCCAAATTTTTTGCGATGCCTGTGCTTCTCGAGTGCGTTGGTTGAGCTCGTTTAATTCTGGCTGCTTAAGTAATGTATTAAATCTTTGCATAGTGCTTAATGACGCTGTTATGAGTGCCGGCAGGGATTAGGGGTAGTATGAATATCATCTTGGTCTCAAATAATATGGCAAAAGCCAAAACACTTTCTATACTGCAAGTCGGTATGATTGTGTCTGCACTGGTGATGTTGCCTGTGCTGTTCATGCTTATGTTCATTGTGCCACAGGAGCCTTCTGCACAGAAGGGTGTGAAGTCACTGATTCCACATCATCTTCGTTTTTCTTTCAATAATCCGCAAAAGCATCTAGATGCGTATGCAGTGCAATTAGGTGAAATGCAGGCGCGCATGATGCGCTTAGATGCGCAAAGCGAGCGTTTGGCTAAACTTGCGGGCGACAAAAAAGCGATGCGCAGTGATAAAGCAGAAACGAACGCAAACCCTAAACCCAATTATTCCCCAACTTCCAGCCTTGATTCACCACTCAATAATGCTGCGATGAGCTTCCCAACACAAGCCAATCAAGGCGGCCCGTTGGTACAAAGTACACCGTTAACTGAAGCTGAGTTGCAAGCTAGAATTGCTGAGTTAATGGCAGAAATTGAGCTTAAAACCGAATACTTAAGTGATATGGAAGCAAAGTTATTGCAGCAAAGTGTGTTAAAAAACACTTTGCCTAATCGTAGCCCAGTGAATGCTGCATTTAATTCGTCTAGTTTTGGCTGGCGTTTAGATCCCTTTAACGGTAGCAAAGCTTTTCATGAAGGCTTGGATTTTACTGCAGCAACTGGCACTGCCATTTATGCGGCTGCGGGCGGTATTGTAACTAGCGCAGAGCAGACGCCTGACTATGGTAAAATCGTAAAGATAGATCACGGTTCTGGCTTAGAGACACGTTATGCGCATGCATCAAAACTGCTCGTCACGGTTGGTCAGCGGGTAGCAAAAGGCCAGATTATTGCTGAGGTAGGAAGCACGGGTCGTTCAACTGGCCCGCATTTGCATTATGAAATCAGGCTGAATGGTAATCCATTAGACCCAAGAAAATATCTGAGTGCTTCGCGCTAACTGTTGAAATAATCATAATAAACCCCATATAAAATCAATATTGCTTATTACTTGTCAGGCGTTTCGAGTTTACAATCTCACACTTAATTTTAATCCATACTCAATTTCAAAGTTGTTTATCCTCTAGCGGAAAGTATTTCATTTCATGATATCTACGTTGTTCAAAAAATTATTCGGTAGCCGTAACGATAGGCTAGTTAAGCAATATGCACAGAAAGTAGAGCAAATTAATGCATTAGAGCCAGCAATGCAGGCGCTAAGTGATGATGCTCTTCGTGCAAAAACAGAAGAGTTTAAGCAACGTTATGCCAATGGTGAGTCTTTAGATAAGTTACTCCCAGAAGCATTTGCGGTCGTGCGTGAGGGTGGTCGTCGCGCACTAGGTATGCGTCACTTTGATGTGCAGTTGATTGGCGGTATGGTACTTAACGCTGGCAAAATTTCCGAAATGCGTACTGGTGAGGGTAAAACTTTAGTGGCAACCTTACCTACTTATCTCAATGCCATTACTGGTAAAGGGGTACACGTCATTACCGTGAATGACTATCTGGCAAAACGCGATGCGGAGTGGATGGGTAAGCTTTATAACTTCTTGGGTTTGTCGATCGGTATCAATTTATCGCAGATGCCGAATGAAGCTAAACGTGCTGCTTATGCCGCCGATATTACTTACGGGACTAATAACGAATTTGGTTTTGACTACCTACGTGACAACATGGTGTACAGCCGTGAAGAACGTGTACAGCGTGGTTTGAACTATGCGCTGATTGACGAAGTTGATTCGATTCTGATCGATGAAGCGCGTACCCCATTGATTATTTCTGGCCAAGCGGATGATAGCGTTGCCCTTTATCAACAAATCAATGCAGTGGCCGCTAAACTTGTCCCACAAAAAGAAGAAGAAGGCGAAGGCGACTTCTGGGTGGATGAAAAAGCACAGAACGTAGTCATGTCTGAGCAAGGGCATGAGCACGCTGAGGCAATATTGACAGAGGCAGGCTTATTGGCTGAAGGTTCAAGCTTATACGAAGCCTCTAATATTACTTTAGTACATCACTTGTATGCTTCATTGCGTGCACGTAATCTTTACCATCGCGACCAGCACTATGTGGTGCGTGATGGCGAGATTGTGATCGTAGATGAGTTTACTGGCCGTATGATGGCGGGTCGTCGCTGGTCTGATGGTTTGCATCAGGCAGTTGAGGCAAAAGAAGGGGTGGAGATTCAAAAAGAAAACCAAACGCTGGCATCGATTACTTTCCAAAACTATTTCCGTATGTACAACAAGTTATCAGGGATGACTGGGACTGCGGATACCGAAGCTTACGAGTTTAACCAAATTTATGGTTTAGAAACCGTGGTGATTCCGACACATCGTCCGATGCAACGTAAAGATGCGATGGATAAAGTGTATAGAACCTCACGTGAAAAATATGAGGCAGTGATTTTAGATATCAAAGATTGCCAAAGCCGTGGACAGCCTGTGTTAGTTGGCACGACTTCAATTGAGAACTCTGAATTGATTTCTAAATTGCTGACGGAAGCTAAGTTAGAGCATCAAGTCTTAAATGCGAAACAGCACGAGCGTGAAGCGCACATTATTGTACAGGCGGGTCGCCCTGGCGTGATTACCATCGCAACTAACATGGCAGGTCGTGGTACAGACATCGTATTAGGCGGTAACCCTGAGCCGGAAATTGCCGCAGTGCATGAAGATGCTTCATTGACCGAGGCGCAAAAAGAAGCACGCATCGCTGAAATTAAAGCAGCATGGCAACAAGTGCATGATGCCGTTTTAGCCGCTGGTGGCTTGCATATTGTAGGTACTGAGCGCCATGAATCACGTCGTGTAGATAACCAGTTGCGTGGACGTTCAGGTCGTCAAGGCGATGTAGGCTCTAGCCGTTTCTATCTATCTTTAGAAGACCAGCTGTTAAGAATCTTCGCTTCTGATCGTGTTTCTGCGATTATGGGTAAATTGAATATGCCTGATGGCGAGGCGATTGAGCACCCTTGGGTCACGCGTGCAATTGAGAATGCTCAGCGCAAAGTAGAGGGCCGTAACTTTGATATTCGTAAACAATTATTAGAGTTTGATGATGTATCAAACGACCAACGTAAGGTGATTTACGAACAACGCAATGAGTTGTTGGAAGCAGCAGATATTGGCGAAACAATCAAAGCCATGCGTGAAGATGTGATTGTGAACATGATTGCAACGCACATTCCGCCTGATAGCGTTGAAGAGCTATGGGATATTCCAGCCTTGGAGCGCGAATTGAAGGCTGATCTTGGTTTAGAAGTGGCATTACAAAAAATGCTGGAAGAGAACCCAGATTTGCATGAAGAGACATTGCGTGAGCGTATTCTTGATGCGGCAAATGCTGCTTATCAAGCAAAAGAGGATTTGGCGAGCCCAGATATCTTGCGTCAATTCGAGCGCTCAGTGATGTTGCAAAGCTTAGATAATCATTGGCGTGAACATTTAGCTGCGTTGGATCATTTGCGCCAAGGGATTCATTTACGCTCTTATGCGCAGAAAAATCCTAAGCAAGAGTATAAACGTGAGGCATTTGAGCTATTCGAGGGCTTACTCAATACCATTAAAACGGAAGTGACTAAGGTCACCATGTTAGTACAGGTGAAGACCGAGGCTGACGTGGAGGCGGTTGAGCGTCCGGTTGAGGTTGAAAATGTTCAATACCAGCACGCAGACTATGACGAAGCACTTGCTGCCGATGCGACTGCAGAAACTGAAGAGGCATCTCAGCAGCCAACGGTTCGTGACGGTATTAAAGTGGGTAGGAATGACCCATGCCCTTGCGGATCAGGTAAAAAATATAAGCAGTGCCACGGTGTGTTGAGTTAATTGGGCTTTAATTGGTCAATGTACCAAACCCTAAACGTGGTGGATTAAGTTAAGAATAGGATTAGCGATGTCAGAAAATACAGCAGAAGTACAATCCCCTTGCATCGGGGTTTGTAGCATAGATGAAACTACAGGTTTTTGCCATGGATGCTATCGTACCATTGCAGAAATTAAAGGTTGGTGGGATATGCAGCCAGCTGAGCAACAAAGCTTGTTATCCGTATTAGAAACGCGTCAAAACGAAGCAGTTAACTTTGATTAACTGAGCATTTTAGCTATCTTTCAGCTTGCTATAGGTGTTGGATATTGTTAGTTAGATATTGCTAACGTTTAGTACCTAGGATAACTCCTTGGTTTTTCAAATCACTTAAAACCCCTAATCCAAATTGCATGATGATTTGTGGTTGGGGATGTTTTAATTCATCCGCTAATAGGGTCAGCGCTTGTTCAGCGGTCAATTCTCCCGATTTTAATAGAGTAATCAGCTTAAAAGTCACCGGATTTAGCTCGATAAATTTAATATTGTCGTTTGCATCACGATGCACCAGCAGGAAAGAGGCCTCTTTTTCCTTAGGTTTATATTTTGGTGAGATTTTGTGTACCGCGTAATCGTAAGCCAGCAACTGCATTGTCTCTGTAAATATTAGCGCTTGTTGCGCTATGTCACCATGGATGTCTAGATCTT
>CAZZDN010000067.1:0-9418 GCA_964652655.1 uncultured Methylotenera sp. | reverse complement strand
TTAAAGTGAATCGAATTATAAGGCCTAACCGCTGAATTACAATGAAAAATTGTAGTTTGGAGCTGAAAAAAACCTCACACTTACTGAGTAAGTTGTGAGGTTTGTTAATACGCTTTTGTCAGCAAAAAACAGCTTAGTGTTTGTCGCCGCCCAATTCAATACTGTAGCGCCAGAATTGATCTTCAGATTCAAAAATTACGCTAGATTCTTGTGGGTCACGGCTACCTGCTGGGTATTGGTGCACTGGTGACTTGTCAGCCATCCAAGCTTTTACTACAGGGTCCACTAAGCGCCATTGTGCTTCTACTTCACTGATGTGCAAGTAAAGTGAAGGGTCGCCTTCCATCAAGTTCAGCATTAAAGATTCGTAAGAATCAATCGTTTCATCGCCTTCTTGGCGCTGTGGTGCATCAATACTGAGTGTACGTGTTGCAACGTCTAAGCCTGGAATCTTAGATTCGATTTCCATTTTGATACATTCACGCGGCTGAATGTTTAGTGTTAACCAGTTTTGGTGTTGACCTTCTACCAATTGCATCGGTGCTTTTTTGAAGCGGATAGAAATAGCGGTGTTGCCTTCGTGCATGCGTTTAGCAGTACGCACGTAGAACGGCACACCTTTCCAGCGTGGGTTATCGATAAACAGTTTTAACGCTGCGTAAGTTTCTGTCACGCTTTCTGTTACGCCGTCACGTGCTAACTCTTCCAGATAGCCGGTGACGTTTTCACCATGACCATCACCAGCTTGTACGCGGCCAGCTTTGTATTGGGCACGGAAAGCGTGTTTGCTCAACTCGTTAACTGGAATCGGGCGGATAGCTTCCAACAGTTTGATTTTTTCAGCACGAATGCTCTCTGGGCTGAGGTCTTGCGGTTTTTCCATCGCAACCAATGCCAGGGTTTGTAGCAAGTGGCTTTGTACCATGTCGCGCAATGCACCTGTTGCATCGTAGAATGTAGTGCGGTCACCCACGCCTAAAGTTTCATTGTTGGTGATTTGTACATGGTCGATGTGTTCGTTGTTCCACAATGGCTCGAACATCGCGTTAGCAAAGCGTGTCAGCATTACGTTTTGTAATGCAGATTTACCCAAGTAGTGGTCAATACGGTAGATTTGGCTTTCTTTTAGGTATTTAGTCAGCTCAGCTTGCAGTGCTTGCGCGCTTGGCAAGTCTGTACCGAATGGTTTTTCAATCAATACACGGCGCCAGTATTTGCTTTCATCCACTAAGCCAAGTTCTGCTAATTGTGCAACAATCGGTGCAAAGTCAGTAGGGCGTACTGATAAGAAGTAAGCTAGGTTTTGTGGGTATACAGACTCGTCGGCCAATCTTTCACGTAGTTTGTTCATTGCATCTGGGTCGGTTGGCGGGTTTGAATGGTAGTGGTTACGTGCGATAAAACGTTCGAACACTTTTTGGTCGTAACCGTTTTTGAATTTGGCATCCAACATACCTTTAACGTCGGCTTGCCAGTCTTCGCGTGATACTTCACCGCGGCCCACTGAAAGAATTACCATGTTTTCAGGTAAGCGGCCAGCTGCGTCTAGGCGAAACAAACCAGGCATTAGTTTGATGCGAGATAAGTTGCCGCTCGCGCCAAACAGCACCAAGGTACAAGGATCTATTTTTTTTGCCATTATTTCAAACTTTCTTCAATAGGTTTTTGTAAATACTGCGGGGCTATTTCATATTCACTGGATTGATTCATAATTTCGCAATTTTATGAAGCACTCAGGTTAAAATAACCCCTTTAAACGAATTAACGTAATTATACCGAAAAAGGCAACACTGTTTTATGCAAACCACACAAACACTTGAAGTTAAATCACTTACTTTAGCGAATAATCAGCATACGCGTTGGTACCGTTTTAATTCGCAAGACGAAATCAATCAAGCGACGTTGAAGCGCATCTTACAAGCGGCAGACGAAGCAATTAAAAAATACGGTAGTTTTTTAATTGTATTGGCTGGTGGAAGTACACCAAAGAGTGTTTATCAGTTGCTGGCTAAAGAAAATGCAGACTGGGCTAATTGGCATGTCTACCATAATGATGACCGCTGTTTGCCTGTCGATCATGTAGATCGCAATAGTAAAATGGCACGAGATGCATGGTTAAATCATGTGGCGATTCCAGCAAGCCAGATTCATGATATTCCAGCAGAGTTAGGTAATGTGGAGGGCGCTAAAGCCTACGCGCAAACCTTAGCAGGTGTACGCACGTTTGACTTGGTCATTTTAGGTCTAGGTGAGGATGGCCATACCGCTAGCTTGTTCCCAAATCAAGCGGTGGATAATAGTGCAGATGCTGTGCCTGTGTTTAACTCACCGAAGCCACCAGCTGAGCGTGTCACGATTAGTCAAAGTCGCTTGGATAATACTCATGGTGTGATTTTCTTAGTGACTGGCGCTGGTAAACAAGATGCAGTCAATAACTGGTTGAATGGCGTTGCGATTCCTGCAACTTTAATTGCGCCAGCTTGTGGTGTGGATGTGTATAGTTTTGGCGTAGAGTTTTAGTCACTATGTAGTGCTTTAGCGCTAAGCCGTAAAAAATGGGGGGGTGCAATATGAATTGCACCCCCCCATTTTCATTTTAACGCTCAATTTTTGATTAATAGTGATATTAATCAGTCTTTGTTATGTGTTTTGAATCACAATATTCGGGAATTTGCTGCTGTGGTCTAAACTTGAATTGGCGATTTTAATTGCTGCTTTACGTGCAATTTCTTTATAGATGTTGGCCACTTTGCTGTCAGGATTTGCAATCACTGTTGGCTTGCCACTGTCAGCTTGCATACGAATATCAATATCTAACGGTAATGCGCCTAATAAATCTACGTTGTAATCTTTAGCCATCAATTCACCACCACCTGCCCCAAAGATATGTTCTTCGTGACCGCATTTAGAGCAAATATGTGTACTCATGTTTTCAACAATTCCTAAAATAGGAATGCTGACTTTCTCAAACATTTTGAGGCCTTTGCGAGCGTCCAGTAGTGCGATGTCTTGAGGTGTGGTGACGATGATAGCGCCTGTGACCGGTATTTTTTGAGATAGTGTTAGTTGAATGTCGCCAGTCCCTGGTGGTAGGTCAATCACCAAATAATCTAAGTCGCGCCATTTCGTGTCACGGAGTAGTTGCTCTAATGCGCCGGTCACCATTGGTCCGCGCCATACCATTGGCGTATCTGTATCAATCAAAAAGCCGATAGACATTGCCTGTATGCCGTGAGCTTCCATTGGCTCCATACTTTTACCGTCTAGGCTTTCTGGTCGACCGCTGATGCCTAACATTTGTGGTTGGCTTGGGCCGTAGATATCTGCATCTAGTAAGCCAACGCTCGCACCTTCTGCAGCCAATGCTAACGCTAAGTTGACAGATGTGGTTGATTTACCTACACCGCCTTTACCTGAAGCAACCGCAATAATATTCTTTACGTTAGGGAGCAAGCTTACGCCTTGTTGGGCTTTGTGTGCCACGATTTTGCTGCTAACGTTCACGTTAACTCTACCTATACCATCGATGCCTAGTAGCGCTTGAGCGACTAAGTTTTGTATGTCTGCCATGACAGATTTTGCAGGGTAGCCTAGTACGATATCGACACTGACATCATTGCCATCTAGCTTGATGTTTCTTGCCGATTTACCGCTCACAAAGTCTTTACCCGTGTTAGGGTCTGTACATAGTTTTAAGGTGCTTTGAACGAGTAGTTCTGAAATTGCCATGTCGTAAATTCCTGATTTAATCTTGATTTAATATAGGGTGGCGCAACAAGTGTTGATAACTTGAGTAATTTAATAGGTTATTTTAACTGATTGTGGTGTTGCCTTGTATGTTTTGCATCAAACTTTTGTATAAACTAGTCAGCAGTATTAGTTAAGTTCACTATGCAATCCTTAAAAACCTTAATCATTGCTGTGTGAACGATGCCGCATTTGTTAGAATGTAGCTTTTAGCTCAATAGATTCATTTATCTCATGGCAACCGCAAATAATCCTCGTAAAATTCTTGTTACTTCAGCACTTCCGTACGCTAACGGCAGTATCCATTTAGGCCACCTAGTGGAATACATCCAAACTGATATTTGGGTGCGCTTTCATAAAATGCAAGGACATCATGTCCATTATGTGTGTGCGGATGACACACACGGCACGCCAATTATGTTGCGTGCTGAAAAAGAGGGAATTACACCAGAAACGTTGATTGCCAATGTGCACAAAGAACACTCAGCAGATTTCTCAGAATTTCTGGTGCAGTTCGATAACTACTATTCTACCAATGCACCTGAGAACAAAGAGCTCTCGCAAAGTATTTACAAAAAACTAAAAGCGGCAGGCAAGATTTCCACCAAAACCATTGAACAGTTTTATGACCCAGTCAAAAACATGTTCTTGCCAGATCGCTTTATTAAAGGTGAGTGCCCTAAATGCCATGCGAAAGATCAGTACGGTGATAGCTGTGAGGTTTGTGGTGCTACTTATAACCCCACTGAGCTGATTAATGCCTATTCAGCCGTTTCTGGCGCAGCACCAGTGCGCAAAGAGACAGAGCACTATTTCTTCAAGCTCTCAGAGTGTGAGCAATTCCTGAAGGATTGGACACGCTCTGGCACATTACAAGGAGAGGCCGCCAATAAGATGGGTGAGTGGTTTGAAAATGGCCTAAACGATTGGGATATCTCCCGTGATGCACCTTACTTCGGTTTTGAGATTCCGGATGCGCCAGGTAAGTATTTTTATGTATGGTTAGATGCACCGATCGGTTACATGGCAAGCTTTAAAAAGTTGTGTACTGATAATGGCTTAAACTTTGACGAGTATTGGGCTAAAGACAGCCAAACCGAGCTGTATCACTTCATTGGTAAGGATATTCTGTATTTTCATGCTTTATTTTGGCCGGCGACGCTAGAGTTTTCTGAGCATCGTAAACCTACTCAAATTTTTGCGCATGGTTTCTTAACCGTTAATGGCGAAAAAATGAGTAAGTCACGTGGTACCTTTATTACTGCGCGTAGCTATCTAGATCATATTAAAAATCCAGAGTATTTACGTTATTACTATGCAGCTAAATTAAACAGTACGATGGAAGACATTGATCTGAATTTAGAAGATTTTGTGGCACGCGTGAATAGTGACTTGGTAGGCAAATACATCAATATCGCCAGCAGAACGGCTGGTTTTATTAACAAACGCTTTGCGGGACAATTAAATCCATCTGCTCATAATGCGGTGGTATCTGAGATTAAAGCCTCTGCTAATGTGATCGCTGAAAGTTATACAGAGCGCGAGTACGGTAAAGCATTACGTGAAATCATGCGTTTAGCCGATGTTGCTAACGGGTTTGTGGCTGAAAAAGCACCATGGGTGATGGCAAAACAAGAAGGCCAAGATGCAGCTTTACAAGAAGTATGCTCTGACGCGTTGGAGATGTTCCGCTTGTTAACGCTATACTTAAAACCAGTGCTACCAAAATTGGCTGGCGAGATTGAGCAGTTCTTAAATATTGCATCGCTTAGCTGGGATGCTGTGGCGACTTCATTAACTACACAACATCGTATTAATGCTTACGAACATTTGATTACCCGTGTTGATACTAAGCAAATTGAAGCCATGACTGAAGCGAATAAGCAGAACCTACAAGCGACACCAGCACCAGTCCCAAATTCACCTCAACGCCATGCAGAGCCGCAAGCAGCGAGTCCTGAGACCGCACAAGCTGAATATATTAGCATTGACGATTTTACCAAGGTGGATTTGCGTATTGCGAAGATTGTGAATGCTGAGCATGTAGAGGGGGCTGAGAAGTTACTGAAACTGAGTTTGGATATTGGAGAAGACAAACTGCGCCAAGTCTTTGCCGGGATTAAGTCTGCTTATGACCCTGCTGATTTGGTCGGTCGTTTGACAGTGATGGTTGCAAACTTAGCGCCGCGTAAAATGAAATTTGGGATGAGTGAAGGAATGGTGCTTGCTGCTAGCGATGAGCGCGGCGGCCCTTATATTCTTAGTCCAGACAGCGGCGCACAAGTTGGTATGCGTGTGAAATAAAGATTGATTAAACTTATTATCCTGAGTGTAATCTATTTGAGTGGGGAAATGATTTATCCCATATGAATAATATGTAGTCTAAGCGATACAGCCTTAGCTAATTAGTCAGGCTATCCAATGAAAGGGTGTTAAATGAAATATATTAATATTGCGATGTTAGCGATGTTCTTAGTTGCTGGGCAATCGATTGCAGCTGACAGTAATGCTAAAACCGCGATTGGTGGTGGTTTGGGTGCCGCAGCAGGCACAGCAATTGGTGGTGTGGTAGGTGGCAGTACGGGTGAAATTGTAGGCGGTGCAGTGGGTGGTGGTTTGGGCGGTGCAGTCACAACTAAAGGCGAAGGCCAGGCAGGCGCTGTAATAGGTGGCGCCGCTGGTGGGGCGGGCGGTGCTTATGTTGGGCGTAAAGTGAGCGGTAGCGCAGCAGGTGCTGTGGTCGGTGCCGCTGCAGGTGGAGCAGGTGGTGCGGTCGTGGGTAAAGTGATTGATGAGCCTACACCGAAGGTTGGAGGTAATCACAGACGTGGACACAAACATGGAAAAGGCCATCGAAAGAATAAGCATCGTCATCATGATTAGTGATTAAGTTGTCATTCAATCTGAATTAGTTTGAGTTTTTAACTGGTTTTTATTGTTGACCGATCTATCGTTCTCATAGTCTTTCTCTTAAATAAAAAAACGCCCGATGGTTACATCGGGCATTTTTTTGAGAGTTGGTTTAGGTTGTGCGTGTGACAGCTTTTTATTTGCTGTTTACTATCAATTTAGATTCTTTAATCGGCTCTTTGGCGGGTCGATCAGCTTTAATCGTTTTTATATTGTTATTTTTATTTACAGTTGAGTGAACCTTGTTTGTCATTGGTAAATTGTTAGTAATTTTCTTACGCGTTACAAATAGCTGGCTCTTGAGTTTAGTCAAAGTTGCTTCGCCAATCCCATGCACATTGTCCAGTTCTTCTATCGATTTAAAGTCACCATGTTGCTTGCGGTAATTGATAATGGCCTTTGCTTTTACTGGGCCAATTCCCTTAATTTCTTCAAGATCAGCTTGCGTTGCTGTGTTGAGATCAACGGCTGCAAACGTCGATAAACTTAAACTAAAAAATAGTAATAGCGTAATTAGTAGGCGCTGTATCATATGGCGATTAAATAACGGTTAGGCATTCTTGATGAATAGCCTCTAGGGCGGCAAGTGGGTTGTTTGCTTTGGTGATAGGACGGCCAATCACTAGGTAGCTCGAGCCAAGTTTTAGAGCATCTGCTGGCGTTACGATGCGTGATTGATCATCTTTGCTTGCATTGGCAGGGCGAATACCTGGCGTTACTAGACAAAACTTAGGACCTAAGTGGGCTCTTAATACTTCTGCTTCTAACGCGGAGCAAACGACACCATCAAGACCAGCTTGCTGCGTTAGTGTTGCAAGATTAAGCACATGTGTCGCGAGAGGTGTTTGTATGCCGATTTGATTCAAGGCTTGCTGATTCATGCTGGTAAGCACCGTGACGGCTATCAGCAGAGGTTTGTTTGGCGTGCTATCTACTGCTTGCTTTGCCGCCTGCATCATTTCCAGGCCACCGCTGGCATGAACGTTAAGCATCCAAACTCCTAGATTGCTGGCTGCAGAGCAAGCTTTAGCAACTGTATTTGGAATGTCATGAAACTTTAAATCTAAAAACACACCAAAATTAGAACGCGCCAAGCGCTCTACAAATTGAGGGCCGGCACTTGTAAATAACTCTTTACCCACTTTAAGTCTACAAAGCGCTGGATCTAACTGCTCCACAAGTGCTAATGCGCTTGCACTATCTGCATAATCTAGCGCGACTATGATTTTAGGGTCAGTTTGCTGGGTTAAGTTTGATAATGTAGTCATATTTTATATCGGTGATTAAGCTGCAGTAGGTTCAGAAGGGAGTGCTTCCCATGCATTGCATGCAGGACATTGCCAGTGATGATATTTAGCCTTAAAACCACATTGTACGCAATGGTAGGCAGTTTTGTTGCCAATAGCATGCCGCACGGCCTGTTGCATTAGTTGTGTATCCTGCAGATTGCTTAGTTCTGGGTGGTTAGCTTCAACAATCGCGCGTGCTTGTAATAATAAGTCTAGTGTATTCAAGCTAGGCATTTTGATGAGTTCGGTACGCGCTAATTTTGCTGCGCTTTCTGCGCCTTCTTCAGCAAGGGTTGCTTCATATAAAACATTCAGTAGCGAGCCTAGCTGGTAGGTTTGCAAGTAGCTATTTAATAAAGCCAACCCTTCAGATGTTGCGTTTATTGCACGGTAGCTAGCAAGCAGTTTTGGAGCAATCAAGCCTAAATATTCAGGTTGCTGAAATTCGATACGTTTCCATGTGGAAATCGCTGCTTTATGATCTCCAGCCTCGACCTCCAAATCACCTAGAAGCACATTTGCACGTACGCAATTTTTATTGGCACTGAGTGCTAAGTCTAATTCGAATCTTGCTGTATGTGCGTCATTCGCTAGCTTTGACTTAACGGCCATTTCACAGTGATAGTGTGAAATTTCAATTCTGAAAGGTACGCCCGATAAGCGCTCTAACTCGGTTGCTGCCTTGATTGCGCGTTCCCACTCACGCTCTCTAACGTAAATTTCTAGTAAAGCGCGAAGGGCTGGCTGACGATAGCGATCATCATCTAATGTTTCGAACAACTCTTCCGCGCGGTCAAGTAAACCAGCTTTCAGGTAATCTTGCGCGAGTTCTGCTGTCACTGCTAGCTTTTGCTGAGGCTCCAATTCTTTCTTTGTAAGCAGGTTGAGATGTAAGTGAATAGCACGGTCAACTTCACCACGTCTTCTGAATAGGCTACCTAATGCGAAGTGTAGCTCCAGTGAGTCTGTATTCGCCTGTACAGCCTCTGAAAATGCCTCAATAGCTTTGTCGTGTTGATTAGTGATTAGGAAGTTTAGCCCTTTAAAATAGGCTGCAGGCAGGGCGGTAGACTCTGCTAGTAGTTGTTTAAGGTCAACACGTGCGGCAACCCAGCCTAAGCTAAAAAATAAAGGTAATGCTAATAGCCACCAGAACTCGAATTCCATTTTTTCTACTTTAATTGTTTGGTTAAGTGAGAGGTCAATTGCCTTGAATGCTTTAGATATAAAGTCATGCAATCTTTAGCTGGGTTAGCGTTAAATAAAGGTTTTGGACTAAAATTTTTATGTCAGTGTTTACGCTACATCTTCAATATTGTCATTTTACCTGAATTGTATATTGCAGCAAAAAAAAACGGCAACCATTTGGTTGCCGTTTAGACTCGAACTTAAAAGCAAATGCTAGCTTAAATCCACGCGCTCACGTAGTTCTTTACCTGCTTTAAAGTGAGGTACATGTTTTTCAGGTACCT
>CAZZDN010000066.1:0-9508 GCA_964652655.1 uncultured Methylotenera sp. | reverse complement strand
TTTTTCTAACTGACGTTTGTTTAAATTACACGTTTAACTTACTGAGGGCTGCACCTGAAAATAATGCCGCAGCCGCCAAACCAGCAATCAGTGCAAATGGCACCAATTGTTTATAAAAACTAAATACGATAACCAAAAGGACGATTATCATTAAAATCTTAACGGCTTCTGCTTTCAGCAGATTGATTAATACTGCCGAAGCTTCCGTTTTATTTGCGCCACGCTTGGCAACCAAACTTGCTACGTACGCACCAACTACGACACTCAAACCACCTAGCGCGGCTGACATCGCTCCATGCATGCCTGAAGCAAAGTACATGACAGCAGCGACAGAAAACGTAGCAACCAGCTGAATTTTAAGCATTTTACTAAAAACATCTGATGTATTTAATGCTGACAATGACTTAAATCCAGTTAGTTTAAAAGCTTGCATAACGCCAGATAATGCTCGGCTTTATGTATCTATTCTTACCACGCCAAAAGCTTGAAGTAGCAAAGACCGCGATTTTGAATTATTAGCGGTTTTTAGTCAATAGCTAAGTTGTAAGAAAATGAAACACTTAGCGTGCAATTCTGCTGATAATATCGTCTAACTGATCTAAATTTGTGTAGTTAATTTTCAACACACCGGCACCATTTGCACTTGCCTTAATACTTACACTTGCGCCCAGCTTATCGCTTAAGGTTTCCTGCAAGCGAATGACATCCGCATCCTCTTTCACTACAGGCGCTGCTTTTTTAGCGGCGGCGGGCTGCTCAGCCGCTTTCTTCACTAACGCTTCGGCCTCACGTACAGATAGGCGTTGCTGCACAACCTGCTCCGCCAACATCACTTGCTGCGCACCCTCCAGCCCAACTAAAGCACGCGCATGACCCATATCCAATTTGCCGTGCATCAGCATTTCTTGCACCGCAGCAGTCAAGGTAAGCAAGCGAAGTAGGTTAGAGACCGCCACGCGTGAACGGCCAACCGCTTCGGCAGCTTTTTCATGCGTCATGGCAAATTCATCGATCAAACGCTTGATGCCTTGCGCCTCTTCTAGCGGATTCAGATTTTCGCGCTGAATGTTTTCGATCAAGGCCATCGCCAGTGCAGATTCATCTGCTATCTCGCGCACCAACACCGGCACTTCAAGCAGACCAGCACGCTGACTGGCACGCCAGCGGCGCTCACCGGCAATAATCTCATATTGCTCATCTGCTAATTGGCGCACCAGAATGGGCTGCATGATGCCTTGTGCTTTAATCGAGTCAGCTAGGGTCTGCAGCGCAGCTTCATCCATATAGCTTCTTGGCTGATACTTACCAGGACGCAACTGCTCGACTTTTAACATCATCAGCGAATCCGCGTCGCCCACACTCCCCATATCCCCAGCGAGTAGGGCATCAAGGCCACGCCCTAAACCTTTTAACTTAACCATATGTGCTTCTCTTTAACTTATATTTTTTGGGTAGTCTCTGCAAACCTGCTTCAGACTCTATCTCTATTGGTAATTTCTTGCGCCAGCTCCATGTATGCCACCGCACCTTTGGAGCTTTTATCGTAATTCAACACTGGCACACCATAACTGGGCGCTTCGGCCAAACGAATATTGCGTGGAATTACAGTCTTATAAACTTTATCGCCGAAGTGGCTAATCAACTGCGCAGAAACTTGTTGGGCCAGCATGTTGCGGTTATCAAACAGTGTACGCAGTAAACCTTCTATCTCTAAAGTCGGGTTTAAGTGCGCACGTACTTTCTTAATGGTATTCACCAAATCAGACAAGCCTTCCAGCGCGTAATACTCACACTGCATAGGGATCATCACTGCATTCGCCGCTGTCAATGCATTCACCGTGACCAGGTTGAGGGCAGGGGGGCAATCCAGCAACACCACATCGTAATCGTTACTCAACTTACCAATCGCTGCCTTCAATCGCGTTTCACGCGCCAACTCATTCACCAGTTCCACTTCGGCACCGGCCAGCTCGCGATTAGATGGCGCAATATCAAAACCACCTTTTTCGCTGGTCACGACGACTTCTTTTAAAGTTTTCTCACCAATCAACACATGGTAGATACTTAATTTAAGATGCGCCTTATCTATACCGCTGCCGGTACTGGCATTGCCTTGTGGATCCAAATCTATCAACAATACACGCTTACCCAAGCTAGCCAGACTTGCCGCCAAATTGACGCAAGTTGTAGTTTTACCTACCCCACCTTTTTGATTTGTGATTGCTAATATTTTCATTATATTTTTCTTTGCATTTTTAATAATTACACTTATTTAATTCTGCACATATTCATCGAGCACATTAATATCGAGTACATTAATTAAGTAGACACGCACCTGATTTGGCACTCAAACTGCTCAGTTAACTTAAAACCATCATATTTAAACTACGATGCTTGCTTTAACACCACCAAATGGCGCTCTGCATCTAAACCCGCGACTTTAAGCGGACGGATTTCTGTAGGCTGTACACTGCTTTTTTTAAACTCATGCTCTGGCACCACACCTTTCATTGCCAACCAAACCCCATCTTCTAGTAACAAATGTTTTGTCAGCTTAATAAATAGCGCAATTTCTGAAAACGCACGCGAGATAATGACATCAAACTTTTCCGGCATCTCTTTACTAGGCACGGCTTGCTCTTCAATACGGCCATGAATCACGCTAAAGTTTGCCAAGCCTAGCTCTGCTTTTACTTGGCGCATAAAGCTCACTTTTTTCTGCACCGCGTCAATCGAGGTTACTTGTAACGCTGGCATACAAATCGCCAATGGAATGCTAGGCAACCCTGCACCGGCGCCCACATCAAGTAAGCGTTTACATTCAATATGCGCCAATACAGATAAACTATCCAGAATATGCAGTGTTACCATTTCCATAGGTTCACGCACTGCAGTAAGGTTGTGCACCTGATTCCACTTATAAATCAACGCTACGTAATCCAAGAGCTTTTGTATTTGCTCTGGTAGCAGGTTGATACCCATTTCCTGCAAACCACTTTCCAACTTAGCTTGCAACTGTGCACGGTCATCCTGCTTGAGATTTTTTGGCATATTGCCGGTCATGCTGCATTTCCCATATCTTTATTGCCATTAACTAAATGCTTTGCACGCGATTTACGTTTTAAGTGAACCAGCAACAAAGAAATCGCCGCCGGGGTAATGCCAGAAATTCGGCTTGCCTGACCGATGGTTTCAGGCTTATGTGCATTCAGTTTTTGCTGCGCCTCTATCGGCAAGCCATGAATTTCTTGGTAATCTAAATCTTTTGGCAACGCAGTATTTTCTTGGCCACGACTACGTGCCACTTCTTCTACCTGGCGATCAATATAACCCTGATATTTGGCAGTAATTTCTACCTGCTCACGCACGTGCGGTTCCACCTCACCCAAACCTGAGGCATCTAAACTCAATATAGCTTCGTAGCTCACCTCTGGACGGCGCAACAACTCAAATAAGCTATATTCATGCTCTAGCGGCTTACCAAAAACAGCCTGCATTTGCTCCGCACTTAAATTGGCAGGTTGCACATAGGTTTTTTTCAAACGCGCTTGCTCACGCTCAATCGCTTCTTTTTTGCGGCTAAACGCTTCCCAGCGCACATCATCTACCAAGCCTAGTTTTCTGCCGATTTCAGTCAAACGCATATCGGCATTATCTTCACGCAATTGCAAACGATACTCGGCGCGACTAGTGAACATACGGTAAGGCTCACTGACACCACGCGTAATCAAATCATCAACTAATACGCCCAAATAGGCCTCATCACGCGCTGGACACCACGCCTCTTTACCTTGCGCATACAGAGCCGCATTGGCGCCAGCGAGTAAACCTTGCGCAGCAGCTTCTTCGTAACCAGTAGTCCCGTTAATCTGTCCGGCAAAAAACAAACCCTGTACCGCCTTTGTTTCCAAGCTAGACTTCAAACCGCGCGGGTCATAATAATCGTATTCAATCGCGTAGCCAGGGCGCAGAATATGCGCATTCTCCAGACCGCGCACTGAGCGCACCAAAGCCAATTGAATATCAAAAGGCAAACTGGTAGAAATACCATTTGGGTAAATTTCATTGGTGGCCAGACCTTCAGGCTCCAAGAAGATTTGATGGGACTCTTTATCGGCAAAACGATGGATTTTATCTTCCACGCTAGGGCAGTAACGTGGGCCTACACCTTCGATCACCCCTGTATACATAGGTGAGCGGTCTAAACCAGACCGAATAATGTCATGCGTACGTTCATTAGTATGAGTAATCCAACAAGGCAACTGGTTAGGATGCTGCGCTGCATTACCAAGGAAAGAGAATACCGGCACCGGATCATCGCCAGGCTGCACTGTCATTACTGAATAATCAATGGTACGACCATCAATACGAGGCGGGGTACCAGTTTTTAAGCGGCCAGCAGGCAGCCCAATTTCACGCAAACGTGCTGCAAGTGAAACAGAAGGGGGATCACCTGCGCGGCCAGCTTGGTAATTTTGCAAACCCACATGCACCAAACCACCCAAAAACGTACCTGCAGTGAGCACTACAGATTTTGCTGCAAACCTTAGGCCAATCTGCGTCACTACACCAGCAGCTCGCTCGCCATCCAAAATGATGTCATCTACCGCTTGCTGGAAGAGCCAAAGATTTTTTTGGTTTTCTAACCGGTGACGAATTGCCGCCTTATACAGCACACGGTCTGCTTGTGCTCGGGTAGCACGAACGGCAGGGCCCTTACTAGAATTCAAGATACGAAACTGGATACCGCCTTCATCAGTCGCAGCTGCCATTGCGCCACCAAGCGCATCAATCTCTTTAACCAAATGCCCTTTGCCAATACCCCCAATACTTGGGTTGCATGACATTTGACCCAAAGTTTCAATATTATGTGTGAGTAATAAGGTTTTTTGACCCATTCTGGCACTGGCAAGTGCCGCCTCAGTACCCGCGTGACCACCACCGACAACAATCACATCAAAAATATCAGGAAAATTCATATTTTAATCACAAAAAAACGTTATTACTCAAGAGGTAGCAGTTTAACGTAAAGTCAGGATTAGGTCATGCATAACGCTACTTATAATCGATGTTTCACGTGAAACAATCAAAAATTATCGCGCTATCATAATTTATTCACAAAATAGCAATAAAATTCGCTTTAATCGATATCATGCAAGCTGTAAATGGTTTAGAATTAAGCCATTATTATAACAATCTCAATCAATATACTTGATTTAGAAAATTCGGTTTTATTGGTTTTATTTTTAAGGAGTCGCACGTGAAACACACTCATATCATCTTGGCCGCCTTATTAGGTCTTGCTTCACTTACTGCTAATGCTGCACAATCAAATGTGACTAACGCTGAGGCTTTAACAAAAAAATACATCGGTATTGCACAAACAGTTAACCCAGAATTTGTGTCTTCTGTAACAGAAGGCAAAATGTTCTTTAACCGTAAAATTAAAATGCCTAACGGCAAAGAAATGGCATGTGCCTCATGCCACACAACCAATCCTGCAAACGTTGGTAAACATGCATTAACTGGTAAATCAATTGAACCTTTATCGCCAGCAGTTAACAAAAAACGCTTTAACGATTTAGATAAAGTTGAAGAAAAGTTCACAGAACACTGCAACGAAATTATTGGTACAGACTGTACAGCAGCTGAGAAAGCTAATTACATTATTTATCTATTAACTGAAAGAACTCCTTCAGCTAAAAAATAATTATTAGTTTCACGATAAAAGCAGAGCCCTCAGGTTCTGCTTTTTTTTGGCCTAAACTTAGGCCAAATATCTTACAATCGATTTGCCGCCATCAAACTTAGATAGTAATTGCATTGCACCAATTGAATTACATGTTAAAAAAGTATCTAGCCAACCAACTTGATAAGCTAAATCTTTAAAACTAAATACGATTTAAAGTGTTCCACGTGAAACAACTTAACTTCCTGAATCTCGAGATTAATCTGCCAGGGCAGGTTGACTTGCCGCTATACGTGAGCCTATAGTTCTTGGTGCAACAGATGTGAAAACCAACATTAGACCAACAAATCATATCAAGGAGAGTTTTATGGCTGGGAAATTTGAATTAAAAACCGCAAAAAGTGGGCAATTTCACTTTAATTTATTGGCTAGCAATGGTCAGATCATCCTACAATCAGAAATGTACGAAACTAAAGCTAGCGCGCTAAACGGCATATCTTCTATTCAAAAAAATGCTGCCGATGATGCACGTTACGAACGTCTAGTGTCAAAAACCGACAAACCGTATTTCGTACTCAAAGCTGCCAACCACCAAGTGATTGGCCAAAGCCAATTATATGAAAGCGTTGCATCGCGCGATAATGGCATTGAGTCTGTCAAAAAAAATGCTCCAGAGGCTACCATCAACGACCTAAGCGCCTAATCTCGTTAAAAAATAGCGCCCTTTGGGCGCTATTTTTACTTAATCACGATGTTTTAACCGTTTAATTATTGAAAACAACAACACTCCAAGCGTCCCGATTACGCTAATTTTGGATAACTATAATAGACTTTGAATTACTTTAATAGAAGAGCGCAAATTTACTTGCCTATACAGAATTTAGAGAAAATTTCACCCAACAAATCATCTGGGGTAAATTCACCAGTAATACTACTGAGCGCATCTTGTGCCAAACGCAACTCCTCGGCCACTAATTCAGCTGAGTCAATTTGACTTGCCGCTAAATCCAAATGCGCGTGCACTTCGTTCAAAGCAGACAAATGCCTAGCTCGCGCCATAAAAACACCTTCTGCATTATTCTGATACCCAGCCAATTTGAGCAAATGATTTTTTAGCAGATCAACACCTACACCAGTTTTTGCTGAAATATAAATATGCGTTGCTTGGTTTTTCTCTGCAATTACCGCAGGCTCTTGTGTCACATCTATCTTGTTATGTACCCATATTTTAGGGATTTCTTGCGGCAATCTAGCTAAAATCGATTTTTCAGTGTCAGTAATACCATGAGCTGCATCAACCAACAATAATGCGATATGCGCCGTTTCTGTGGCTCGCCAAGTTCGCGCTATGCCAAATTTTTCTACTTCATCGTCGGTTTCTCGTAAACCAGCAGTGTCTATCACATGTAAAGGCACACCATTAATCTGTATCACATTCTTAATGGTGTCACGCGTTGTACCAGCGATTGAGGTAACAATGGCCACCTCTTCACCAGCCAACTGATTCATCAAACTTGATTTACCCACATTAGGCTGACCAACCAAAACTACGTTAATGCCTTCGCGTAATAAACTACCTTGCCTGGCTTTTGCAAATACAGCACGCATTTCGTCGATAATCGCATCTAGTTTATCCGCTACACGGCCTTGGGTAATAAAGTCGATTTCCTCTTCTGGAAAATCCAAACATGCTTCTACGTACATGCGTAAATCTACCAGCTTAGAAAGTAGGGTGTTAATCTGCTGTGAAAAAGCACCTGACAAAGAACGTACCGCACTTTTAGCCGCTTCTATCGTTGCGGCATTAATCACATCAGCCACTGCTTCAGCCTGCGCCAAATCCATCTTGTCATTGAGATAAGCACGACGTGTAAACTCACCGGGTTCAGCTTGGCGTGCGCCCAATGCGATACACCTAGCCAATAAGATTTGCATCAATGCAGTACCACCATGTGCCTGTAATTCAAGCACATCTTCACCTGTATATGAATGTGGATTAGGGTAGAAAATCGCAATACCGCGGTCAATTAAATCACCATCGGCTTGTAGAAAATCGAGATAAGCAGCATGGCGTGGCTTTGGGCAATGTCCAAGTACACTGACTGCAATAGTTTGGGATAAAGGGCCAGATACCCTGACTACACCAATACCGCCAGCGCCACTGGCAGTGGCGATAGCGGCAATGGTATCTGATGAATTAGTGATGCTCACCTGATTTTTTTGCGTGGCCTTGTTTTTTGGCTACAGCTTCTGCATGAATCATTTTATTGACATACCACTGCTGAGCAATAGAAAGTACGTTGTTCACCAACCAGTACAATACTAGACCCGCAGGGAAGAAGAAGAAGAAAACACTAAACACCACTGGCATCCAAGTCATAATTTTGGCTTGCATAGGATCAGTAGGCTTAGGATTCAACTTAGTCTGAATAATCATGGTGGCACCCATGAGTATTGGTAACACATAGAATGGGTCAATTGCTGATAGATCTTGAATCCAGCCAAAGAATGGCGCATGACGCAACTCAACAGAACCTAACAGAACCCAATAAAGTGCAATAAATACAGGCACTTGGATTAAAATCGGGAAGCATCCACCCATCGGGTTGATCTTCTCTTTCTTATATAAATCCATCATCGCCATTTGCATTTTTTGGCGATCATCTCCAAATTTCTCTTTCATGGATTGCAGGCGTGGTGCAAGTTCTCGCATTTGCGCCATACTACGGTAACCAGAAGCAGAAAGTTTAAAGAATGCAGCTTTGATTAAGATTGTAAGTAAGATAATCGCCACACCCCAGTTGTTTACCAAAGAGTAAATTTTTGATAATAACCAGAAAAGTGGTGATGCAATCACTGTTAGCCAGCCGTAATCAACACTGTATTCTAAGCCCGGTGCAGCTGCGGTTAAATCTTCTTTAGTCTGTGGGCCTGAGTAGAAACGCGCTGGTACTGTTAACGTTGCGCCCGGCGCGATGGTGCCTAATGTACTTTTGGTACCGATTCTATAAATATTATCGCTTAACTTCTCAGTGTAAAATTTACGAGCTAAACCATCTTTAGGAATCCACGCACTTACAAAGTAGTGTTGCAAGATACCAACCCAACCATCTGTAGATGTAAGGTTTAATGGCTCTTTCACCATGTCAGCAAATGCCAATTTTTTAAATTTAGTCGCTTCTGTGTAATAAGTACCACCAGTAAATGTTGGCATTAATGCAGAACCCTGGTTAGATTCACTATCGTGGACGATTTGATAATAAACCACTGGCGTGATTGCTACGCTTGAATCATTTTTGATTTCGTAATTTACGTCAATTTCATAACGATTGCGATGGAAAGTATAGACTTTATAAACAGTAACGCCGTTACTTACCGCACTCAATCTCACTTCTAGCTTATCTTGGCCATCTTGCATTTGATAGCTAGATGACTCACTAGTAAAGACAGTATTGTGTGTGGGTAAATCTTGGCCAATTAAACCAGTTTGCGCAACATAAAGCATAGGTTTGGCTGCATCATCTAACAGTAGATAGTTAGCGGAGCTGTCATTCGCACGATGCTTACGTAGCTCTAACTTACGCAGGTCACCACCAACAGTATTGATATTTAAGTTGTATAGATCTGTCGTTACAGCAATATTTTGGCCAGATTTTAAGGTGTATCCAGTGTCCACTGGGGTGTCGATTGCTGAAGCGGCAGGCACATCAGCACTAGGTACACCGTCTACTGTTGCAATAGGGGTAGATGCAGGGGGCGCATTCTTAGTTTGCCATGCATCCCATAACATCAAAATAGACATTGAAAAAATTACGAATA
>CAZZDN010000065.1:0-9550 GCA_964652655.1 uncultured Methylotenera sp. | reverse complement strand
GCTGGCAAAATGAAGATCAATTACGCTTTGTGTTACGCGAAGGCAAAAAACGCCAAATTCGCCGCATGTGCGAAATGGTAGGCTTACATGTAGTGGGCTTAAAGCGTATTCGGATTGGTAGCGTCACTTTAGGTAAATTACCCGTGGGTGAATGGCGCTATTTACGCAACGATGAGCGCTTTTAAATAGCGCGCTAAAATTTACGCTAGATAATTAACAACAGTAAGGGGTTTGCTTTGGGATTATTCGATAGTTTAGCTGGTGCAGTGCTGGGCAACGTTGGCGGTGATAAAGGAGCGATGTTGCAAATTGCGATGGATCTATTCAAGCAAAATGGTGGCTTAGAGGGCATACTTGCCAAATTTAATGAGGCAGGCTTTGCTGAACAAGCGGCTTCTTGGGTGAGCCAAGGCAATAATCTGCCGATCTCTGCTGAGCAAATTATCGAAGTACTAGGGCGTGACAGCATTGCGGGTATTGCGCAAAAATTGACCATGTCGCCCAGCGATATCAGTGTAAAAATAGCCGAATATCTACCTCAAGCCATCGATAAAATGACGCCGAATGGTAAATTAGAGGGTAACTCTGGCAACCTGATGGCTGCAATGATGAGCATGCTGAAATAACAGCACCTTAATAAAAACCCTGCAATAGAAACCCTGCTAATGCGCCGTTTCTATTCCATATTCAGATGCAGGGCATCATGATACCTTGCTATATACGTATAAAAAGTACGCACAAAAAGACTGTACGCTCACCTTTGCGCTTAAGCGCTGTTAACGCTTACTAATCACATTATTATATAAAATCAGCCATGGATATCTTGTTACTACTGAAAGCCGCTTTATTGGGGATTGTGGAGGGCGCAACCGAGTTTTTGCCTATTTCTAGCACAGGGCATTTGATTTTGGCCGGTGACCTGCTCAATTTCATGAGCCATGAAAAGCGCAACGTGTTTGATATCGCTATTCAGCTCGGTGCGATTTTAGCGGTAATTTGGGAATATCGTACCCGCTTTGTCGGCACATTTGCAGGCCTAGGACGTGACCCGATTGCGAACCGATTATTCATTAACCTCGCCATTGCCTTCTTACCACTGGCGATTTTGGGCTTGGCATTTGGCGATACGATCAAAACACACCTATTTAAACCAGTACCCGTTGCAATGGCCTTTATTGTTGGTGCATTGATTATTTTCTGGGCAGAAAAACGTACGCATACTGTTACCATAGAAACGGTGGATGACATTCGTCCGTTAGACGCTTTAAAACTGGGGCTGGCTCAGGCAGTTGCCTTAATTCCGGGCATGTCGCGCTCTGGCTCTACGATTATCGGTGGACTGTTTTTTGGCTTATCTCGCAAAGCAGCCGCGGAATTTTCGTTTTTCCTCGCGGTCCCAACCTTAGGTATTGCCTCTATTTACTCTATGTACAAAGACCGTGACCTGCTCAGCATGGATGACATGGGCGCATGGGCGATGGGGTTTATATTTTCGTTCATTAGTGCCATGATTGCAGTTAGAGCGCTTATTCGCTATGTGAGCAACCATGACTTTACGATTTTTGCATGGTATCGTCTTGCGTTTGGCGGCATTGTTTTGATCACAGCCTATACGGGCTTAGTGGACTGGACTGTACACTAGGCCAACTCAGAATAAAGAATAAAAGATAAAGATGATGACAATCATCGAATCATCAATAAGACTTAAATAAGGTGACATCATGAAAAAATTATTGAAATATGGTCTCTATGGCTTTGCTGGCATTGTTGTTTTGCTAGGCTTGGCTGTGGCCGTCATCTCTGCCACATTTAACCCCAATGATTACAAGCCACTGATTATTAAGTTGGTTCAAGAGAAGAAACAACGTACGTTGCATCTTGAAGGCGATATCAAGCTCGCGTTCTGGCCTAAGATAGGGGCAGACTTAGGTAAGCTTTCTATTTCTGAACACAAGTCAGACCAAACATTTGCTTCCATTCAAGGGGCTAAAGTCGCGCTGGCACTGTTACCTTTGCTGAAAAAAGAATTGGTGGTAGATACCATTTATATTGATGGCGCGCAGGCTAATATCATTAAATATAAAGACGGCACCACTAACTTTGATGACTTACTGAGTAAGGATGAAGAAGAATCCGAGCAAATTAAATTTGATGTAGATGGCGTTAAAGTCACTAATTCTGCGGTGACTTATAGCGATGAAGGCACAGGCGCTAAATATGCGCTATCTAAATTCAATTTAACTGCTGGTCATATTGCGCTAGCTGAACCAATTGATTTAGCAACAGACTTCAGTGCAACAGCCAATCAACCAGCACTTGCTGCAGATATCAAGCTCAAAGGCACTTTCCTTGCGGACCCTGAAACCAAGCATTTTGCTGCAAAAAACCTGGACGCTTCCATTAAAGGTGATATGGCAGGTGGCAAAGACGTTACCATTACCATGAGCGGTGATGTGGATGCTAAACCAGAAACGCGCGAGTTCTTGGTCGATAGTTTGAAATTAGCCTTGAGCGGTCAGTTTGATGGCGCTAAAGTAGCACTAGATCTCAACGCACCCGCACTGGTTGCACAAAAAGATGAAGTCACCAGCAAAAAAATCACGGTGAGTTTAAGCCAAGAGAAAGCCAGCGATAACTTTAAAGCCAACTTAGTGCTGGCAGACATTAAAGGCTCGCCGAAAGCGCTACAAAGTAGCGGTATCAGCGGTGACATCACTGGCAAACAGGGCAAACGTAGTATTGATGGCAAATTTTCATCGCCATTTCAAGGTAATCTTGAAAGCCTAGTTTTTGATCTGCCTAAGTTTGCCGGCAATATCGATATTAAAGACCCAGCGATTCCTAACGGCAGTGCCAAAGTGAATTTTGATTTAAGCCTGCACGCTGATGCTAAGCAAGAGCAAGTCAACAGCAAGTTCTTAATGAACGTGGATAACACCAAACTGAATGGCAACGTGGCGCTCGCTAACTTTAAAAAACCGAATATTCAGTTTAATTTAACTGCGGATGCGTTAGACCTGAACAAGCTATTAGGCGCTAACTCAGCCAAAAAGACTGAGGCTAAGCAAGCTGCACCGGCTAATCAAAAACCTGCAGATATGTCGGCACTGGGCAACTTGCTGCTAGACGGCAAAATCAATATTGGCCAGATTATTTATGATAAATATCGTTTATCTGGCCTCAATGTTAATGTGAAAGCGGATGGGCAAAAGCTGGCACTCTCTGGCTTGAATGTAAAATTTGACGATAGCCAAATTAAAGGTGGCTTGGGCATCAGCCAATTTCACAAACCGCTTTACAGCTTTGATATCGATATTGATCAGCTGAATCTTGATAAATACGTCATTGCTAGCGATAAGCCTGCAACTGAAAGCAAAACCAACGCTGGCGCCAGCAGTGCAGATGCGCCACTGGATTTAAGCGCATTAAAAGCATTGAATGCAAATGGCTCTATTCGTATTGGCAACCTAAAATACGGCAAAACCAAGGCATCCAACGTACGGGTAGATTTAAAAGCCGCAGATGGCGTAGCCACGATTGAGCCACTTTCTGCAAATTTGTATCAAGGCAGTATGAATGGCTCGCTTAAAGTAGACGCACGTAGCACGCCCAATATTGCCTTCAAACAAGAGATGAAAGGCATCGCGATTGGCCCTTTGCTGGTTGATGCCATCAACAATGATATGTTGGATGGTAAAGGTAGCCTAAGCGTAGATGTCACCGCATCAGGCAATACCGTAGGTGCCATGAAAAAAGCGCTTAATGGTACCTCTTCATTGCAGTTGGCAGATGGTGCAGTCAAGGGTATCGACATTGCTGGCACCATTCGCAATGCCAAATCTAAAATCAATATTTTCAAAGACAAAAGTAGCATAGGCGCTGACCAAACCCAAAGAACAGACTTTAGCGAGCTCACCGCATCATTTAACATTAAAAATGGGGTTGCTCATAACGAAGACCTCGCCATGAAAGCGCCGATTTTGCGTTTAGCCAAAGGTGATAGCCGTGGTGATGTAGACATTGCGAACGAAACGATTAACTACTTAGCGAAACCTACGATTGTTAAGTCGCTTAAAGGTCAAGGTGGTGCAGAGCTAGATTCTCTTGCAGGCGTGTCCATCCCGGTTAAGGTCACCGGTACCTTCTCTGCGCCTAAATACGGTATTGATTTTGCCGCGTTAGGTACCGCGATAGCTAAATCCAACCTAATTGATAAAGTTGGCGGTGATAAAGCTGGTGCGGTCAAAGCGTTAGTCGGCGGTGAAGGTAACAAAGTGGATGCACTCAAAGGTCTGCTCGATAAAAACAAACCAACAGATAGCGCGACTACACCTGCTGATAGCACGACAGAACAACCAAAATCTGCCGAAGAACTTGCCAAACAAAAAGCAGAAGAGAAACTTAAAAAAATGTTTAAGTTCTAATTAGCATAAGTACTGACGTTGTTCTGATACTGCTCTGATATTGTTTAGACATAGTACCGACACAACAGAACTGAACATTCACTTTTATCCAAATAGCACGATTCATGACAGACTTTGCCAACCGCCTGATTTCTTGGCAAAAAATACACGGACGACACGATCTGCCTTGGCAAAACACCACAGACCCTTATGCAATTTGGGTGTCTGAAATCATGTTACAGCAAACGCAAGTATCGGCTGTCATTGGCTACTACGCTAAATTCATGGCGCGCTTCCCAACGATTGCCGATTTAGCCAATGCCACGCAGGACGAAGTGCTACAGCATTGGAGTGGCCTAGGCTACTACTCCAGAGCGCGTAATCTGCACCATGCCGCACAAACGATGATGGATGAGCATGCGGGGCAGTTCCCACAAGACTTTAACACCATACAAACGCTGTCTGGCATTGGCCGCTCCACCGCCGCCGCCATCGCCTCATTTGCCTTTAATCAGGTACAAACCATCTTAGATGGCAATGTAAAACGGGTACTCGCTAGGCACTTCGCTATCTCTGGCTGGACCAGTGCGCCCAAAACCGAAAAAACACTATGGCAGCTAGCGGAAAGCCTATTACCGCAGTCCGACATGGTGGCGTACACGCAAGGCCTGATGGACTTAGGCGCCACTATTTGCACTAGAAGCAAACCCAAGTGTACGGCCTGCCCCTTGGTCAGCACTTGCATGGCTTACCAGCAGCAACTCACTACCGTGCTTCCAACACCAAAACCCAAAAAATCTATCCCTGAAAAAAGCACCACCATGCTCATCTTGCGCCAAGGCAATGAAGTCATGCTGGTTAAACGACCAGCAACTGGCATATGGGGCGGTTTATGGAGCTTCCCAGAGATAGACGATCACGAGCAACAAGATTACGTTGCCCTCGCACTCAGTCAGTTTGGTATCAACACAACGGTAGATGCACCATTAGCAACCATCAGCCATGTTTTTACGCATTTTAAACTACATATCAAACCGCAGTTGCTCATCGTCAATAAGCATGCTCTGCAAGCACGCGAAGCAAACGCTGTGTGGCTAGATATTGAAGATGCACTCGGTGCCGCCATTCCCACACCTGTGCGTAATATCCTCTTACAATTAAAACAGGGTGCATAAGTACGCACGCCTTGCCCTATGGGCTAGCAAGGCGTAGGATGAATACTATTAGTACGGCCGATAAACTTGGATCTAGCAATTAAATTGAATCTAACGATGCTATGGCGGTCAGACCTTACTCAAACAACAACACATAAGGAGAAACATAAATGAGCAACAACAACTTACCTTCACCAGTAGATGTTTCTAAAGAACAATTGATTGCCGACTTCAAAGTAGTGATTGCAGATGCAGAGGCTTTACTAAAAGCCACAGCCAGCCAAGGCGGCGAAGCCATGGCAAATTTACGCGCAAAAACTGAAGAGTCATTGGCAGTTGCCAAAGAAAAACTCGCTGACGCACAGGAAGTATTAGTCGCAAAAACCAAAGCCGCCGCACGTGCAACTGATGACTATGTGCACGACAAACCTTGGCATGCAGTTGGGATTGCAGCAGGCGTGGGCTTAGTCATTGGCTTACTTATTGGTCGCCGTTAATTGTAATGAGCGACAGTAACAACGGGCTATTAGGCTCACTAAAAAGGCTCACCAATACCTGTATCGGGATAGTACATACGCGTCTTGAGCTACTAAGCACAGACTTAGAAGAAGGGCGCGAGCGTCTAATCTCTTTACTGGCGATGACCTTTGTTGCGCTCTTCTGCCTATGCTTTGGCATGGTACTGCTAGCGATTTTGATTGTAGTCTTATTCTGGGATACGCATCGCCTGCTGGTATTAAGCCTGCTAACAGGCTTATTTATACTGACTGGCAGTATTATTGGCGCAATGGCAATACGCGCACTCAAATCCATGCCTAGGATGTTCGAAGCCAGCTTAGCTGAGCTGGTGAAAGACCATCAAGAAACCAGTAAGGATTAGGAGCAATTTGTGAGCCCTAAACGTGCAACTATTGCCGAGCGCCGGGAGAAACTTATCCAAAAAGCTGCATCTCAACGCGCACTACTGGCACAAGATATCGCTCCCTTAGGCAGACCATTAACTATGGCTTACCGTGGCTTTCAGCTAGTACGCTACGTCAGACAACACCCGATTTTAATGCTCGGCGTTACCTCTGCCATCAGCCTGATTCGCCCGGCACGCGTGCTTAAATGGTTAAAAACCGGTTTCTCGGCACTTAATCTGGCACGTAGCGTCAGTGATATCTTAATTAAGAAATAGAAAAGTCTAGAAGTAAAAAATCAGGATCTAAAATAACTTTAGAAAATAAAAAAGCGGCCATGGCCGCTTTTTTATTAGTTCAGCTGCATTTTAAATCGCAGCTTGAGCATCAAGCAAATAACCAGCTAACAGGTTATCTGTATTCTTGTTATGTGTATTCTTGGGTATCTTATTTTTGATCCCAAGAATCTTCCCACATACAGTGTTTGATTTTGTGACGGTTAGCAATCAACTCATCAATGCTAGGCTCGTCGTTCAATGCACGTTTGATCGCCAATTTAGTCGCATCGTAGTTGTTTTTGTACATGTCGGCTTTGTCTAGTTTGCCTTCTTTTTCTAATGGGATGCAACCTGGGTCAATCCATACCAAGCTGATGATGCATAGATCATTTGCTTGCTCTTTAGGAATGATGCCTTCGATTACACAGTCCAAAATCGCATCAGCAGTAGCCGCTTGTACAACACCACCGAACAATGCCACATCGGTGCTACCTTTTAATGTTACTTTTGGTACAGTCATACATACTGGGCGTACCATTTGGTTGATATCACGTACTGCAAACATTGCAGTGTGGCCTTTGCTTTGTGCCATTAAATTTGCAAACGCTTGGCCTACTGGGCCGTCAACCGCGCCGATTAAGATTTCTGGCATTGCTGCGGTAACGTCTTTACCTTCTGAGTAAACAGTCGCTTCGCCTGCTTTGAAAATGATTTTTGACATGAAAATTCCTTGAGAATTAAAACGATGAAATAAACAATAAAAACATGAATAAATTCAATAATGAATAAAATTCGTGATGCTATTCTATAAAGTAGGATTTTATAGAATAGCCCTACTTTAAGCAATTTACATAGACATAAAGCAAAGCTAACACAGATTAAGTGTTGCAAAAAAATAAGATTTAATCTTTGCTCACAAGCATTCGTTAATGCACTAATATGGTGCGCATAATTGGTGCGCCAGATTAGTGCGTAGTGTAATATCACTGAAAGTTTGTTTCTCAAAAAATATATTCAAATTACGCTTAGGTTCTATCGCTTGGAAAAATTTAAAGAATGGCTACGCGGTTTTGTGCCAGAACGCATTGCCGTTAACCACACAGAGCGCTTACGCGCTGGTATTGGCGCTTGCATTGGTATCTTATGCACGGGGCTCATTACCATACTCATTGAAGGTGATGCGAGCACCATTCCCTATTTAATCGCACCGATGGGCGCCTCTGCGGTGTTGCTGTTCGCAGTTCCATCAAGCCCATTAGCTCAGCCGTGGTCTGTCATCGGCGGTAATACCACCGCCGCCATTATTGGTGTCACCAGCGCCATATGGATTACGCACCCGCCTACTGCGGCGGCTGTAGCAGTGAGCCTCTCCATTGTTGCGATGTTTGCGCTCAGGTGCATTCACCCACCCAGTGGCGCGGTAGCGCTGACTGCGGTGCTGGGTGGTGCTACGATTCATGCACAAGGTTATTGGTTTGTATTAGTTCCAGTAGCGCTTAACTCACTAATCATTCTGCTAGTGGCTATTCTTTATAACAATGCCACACGCCGTCCTTATCCTCATCTGGTAACAAAGCCAGCACAACAGTTAACTAAAGATATCCCGGCTGAAATGCGTTTTGGCTTTAATGCAGAAGACTTGAATGCCGTATTAAAAGAGTACAACCAAGTACTGGACGTCAGCCGTGACGACTTGCAAACACTGCTGCAACAAACAGAAATGCACGCCTACCGTCGCCGTTTTGGTGAGATTATTTGTGCAGACATCATGTCCAAAGATGTAGTGAGCGTGGTGTTTGGCACCTTGCTAGAAGACGCATGGCTCCTAATGCGCGAGCATCAAATCAAAGCGCTACCAGTGATTGATAGGGCACGACGTGTGGTTGGCATCATTACCCAAGCGAACTTTATGCAACATGCAAATTTAGAGGTATACGAAGGTTTCGACGCTAAACTGAAGAACTTTATTCGCAGAACCCACACCCTGTCTTCACAAAAACCAGAGGTGGTTGGTCAAATCATGACCTCACCAGCAGTCACTGCATATGCCAATATGCACATTATTGAATTGATTCCGCTCATGTCACAAACGAAAGTTCACCACCATATTCCAGTGGTGGACGATGAGCGCCGTTTAGTGGGCATGGTCACGCAGTCTGATTTAGTATCCGCGCTCTATCATGGTCGCGTCGCTAACCTGCGCACGCTAGGATTATCTTCCTAGGTCAGATTATTGGGCTAAAACGTATCCGTTGGGCGCATACTGGAGTAAGTGATGACTTGATTACGCCCCTCTTGTTTAGCGCGATATAACGCCTGATCAGCTGCGGTGACTAAATCTTCAAACACCAAACCCACATCATGCGAATCTGCCACACCAATACTGACCGTTACATTAATTTGCTCTTTCCCTACTGTCAGAGTAAATGCCTCAAAAGCTAAACGCAGACGCTCAGCCAATTCAAACGCCTCGTTTTCTGTTGTCGCGGTGAGTAGCATGCAAAACTCTTCGCCGCCAAATCGTGCAAAATAATCGTCTGGACGTATGGATTTTTCAGCAATTTCAGCCAGTGCACACAACACCTTATCACCAACAGGATGACCATAACGATCGTTGATCGATTTAAAATAATCAATATCAATCATCATAATGGCTAATGATTCCCCAGTACGCTTACATCTTGCGCGTAAACGAACGGCATCATCCTCAATCCTTCTGCGATTTAAAGCCCCCGTCAGCGCATCGCGCGACGCCATATGGTATACATCCGCAATCAAGCGATGATTTAACATCAGCAACAAACCAAATGACA
>CAZZDN010000064.1:0-9633 GCA_964652655.1 uncultured Methylotenera sp. | reverse complement strand
CCTACAAATATTTAATCAACACTTACCCCAAAACGGCAATCAAACATGATTGCCGTTTTGCTAGGTAACAGTATAAATCAATTCATTACAGATTCGTTATAGAAGATGCAACCATAGCTTTTAATGGCGTTGTTTCCCTGCCAATAAGTTGACTGAGTTGTTTGCTATTATCATACAGTGCGCCTTTGGATGCACCTGTGTCTGAATCAGCAATTAAGTGTGCAAATGCGTCTGGTAAGCCTACTTTAACTAAAAGGGCTTGATATTCTGGCGCTGATAAATTGATGTACTTGATGGTTTTGCCTGTTTGCGCTGATACTTCTGCCGCTAGCCCTGTGAGTGAGTAAGCACTATCACCAGCTAACTCATATACTTTACCTACATGATTCTCCGTGGTGAGTACCACAGCATCTGCTAGCGCGTAGTCTGCACGACTTGCTGATGAAATTTTACCGTCAGCCGCACATCCGTACAAAGCGCCATGCGCAATACTTTGCGGTAAACTGCTTGTGTAGTTTTCGGTGTACCAGCCGTGTCTTAATATTACAAACGGTACATTGGATTTAGTGAGGTATTGTTCTGTTGATAAATGCTCTGTAGCTAGGCCGAGTGGTGAGGTGTCCGCGTGTAATAAGCTTGTATAAGCCAGTAGCTGAACATTTGCTCTTTTGGCGGCATCAATCACGGTGCGGTGTTGCGCAAAGCGTTGGCCAATTTCACTGGATGAAATCAATAACAGTTTACTCGCACCTGTTAACGCGGTATCCCATGAGGCGGGTTGGTTGTAATCTGCATAACGTACCTGTATGCCTAAATCTGCTAAATCTTTGGCTTTATCGGGGTTGCGAACAGCCGCTACAATATTAGACGCAGGCGTTTTCTTTAAAAGCTCGGCAATCACTAGGCGGCCTAATTGGCCAGTTGCACCGGTAATAACGATCATCATATAACCTTTCTTTTACAATAAATAAGTTGGTGTGAGGCATATTAATCTATATACTTACTATTAGTAAGTACGTACAAAAAGGTAAGTATGAAAACTTCAAAACAGGGAATGACATTATCTGAACAGATGTTACGTGGGGAGGTGTTTTCAGACCAATGCCCATCACGTGAAATACTGAAGCATGTGACTAACCGTTGGGGCGGCTTAGTGCTGGTGGCGCTATTGCAAGGGATGCATCGCTTTAGTGATTTACGTCGTAAATTAAGCGGTGTGAGTGAAAAAATGTTGGCGCAAACCCTGCAAACTTTAGAGATGGATGGATTTGTGCGGAGAGTCGCTTATCCAGTTGTACCGCCACACGTGGAATATTCTTTAACGCCACTAGGTGAGGAATTGGCAAGGCAGGTTGAACTGCTGGTTGATTGGATTGAAATTAACCTACCAAGAATTCTGGAAGCACAGGGTGCGAGTACGCAAACTAATCTAGTAAGCTAATAAGTAATGTTGCGTCATTAAACTGAGTAATTAAGCCATGGTCAGAGTTAACTTTGTAGAAATAAGAAATGCCTTTGAGTTTGTCAGCTCAGGTTCACCGTCACAGCATCAGGCTTATATCGATAAAGAGACTGGCGTCATTTATTGGACTTCTACGGTACATACCTTAGAAGAAGACGTACCCGATGATCTGGCAAGCGCTGAAAACTATATTGAAGTGCCACATAAAAACTCTTTAAAGCTTGGTCAGGGTTTGGCGCTCAATTTTATTGATCAGGAATTACCGCACGAGTATAACTTTGTTGCTAGTTTGTTTCGCAAACGCGGCGCTTACCGAAGGTTTAAAGATATGCTGCAATATCAAGGGTTGTTAGAAAAATGGTATGCCTTTGAAGAACGTGCATCAGATGATGCCTTGGTTGCATGGTGTCAAGAAAATGACATTCAGTTTACAGAGGATGTAGGCTAACAGTTGTTGCCGTTAGATGACATCCGCTTGGTTTACCCACGTTTCTTTAACTTGCACTCAAAATTGATTTGTTCTGATAAATCTTTATAACTCGATAGTGCGCCAGTCGCAGATGAGTAGGGATCATTACTCAAATATTTGATGTATTTTAGCTGGCGAGGACTGACTTTTTTACTCATCGCATCCGTTTTACAGGTACAAGCATTCGGATTGCTATCACTCGTGAATTGGCTTTCGCATAAACTGATTTCTTCTTCAATTAAGCGTTTTGGCCATGCCGTTTGGTTGATACTATTTGGGCTTACCACGGCTCTGCTTTGTGCGAGCGTGGCATACAGTAACTCTACGGAAGCGCGATTTTTACCTAATGCCGCGCTTTGTAATATATCTTTATGTTGAATCGATAACGTACTTGGGTCAATCCCAGCTGTAGCTGTCAGTGTCTGTTCGGTGGGAAGCTCGTAACCTTGACCCGCCAACATAATCCGTTTTGCCGGATTGGCATTCATGAGTTGGTTTGCTTCTGCGATATCTTCAGTTGGTAATGTATAGGTAATGGTCACTGGGCAAAGGTTGTCAGCTTGTTTCTCTTCCTGATTTACTTGAACAGAAACTAATAATAACTTGTCCTCAATGGCGTCTGTCATTGTGGCGACTTGACGTGAAATCAGGTGCGCATTTTCATTCTTTTGCAATTGCTGAATAGATTGGTCGTCCAGGCATGCATAGGCCGTGTTTAATGAAAGGCTAAGTATTGACAATAAAGCCAAGCGAGGAAGTAATATGTTACGCATGTCTACCCTTGTGAACATTGAAATGCATTGTTGGGTATGAGCGATACTCGAATAATAAGTTCTACAAGATGAATATTTTCTAGCCAATTTTTGAAGATGCCGCATTAATCGCTACAACTGCTGGATGGTTGGCGCGGCGCTCAACAGAAATGGCATAAAACCGCTCAATAACTTCGTTGGTTTCGCCGATTTTAGTTACATTATGCTGTGCGATGACTTCATCTGTAATGATAGATGGCGCACAAAAAATACCAACACCAGCTTGGCCAAACGCGCGCATCAAGGCACTATCATCAAACTCACCGACAATCTGTGGCTGAATACGTAAGGTGTTGAGCCATAGCATCAAGCGTTTACGTACCGCACTGTCTTCTCCTGGTACTAGGAGCGGCGCATTATTTAAACATTGTGGAAATAATGCTGGATTAGTTTGATGAAACGTATTTGCCGCAAAAAAGCTGAGGCCGCAGGCCACGAGTTCATTGCTACGGCCTTTAATATCAATTTCACTTGGCATGGGGCGGTCTGACAACACCAAATCTAATTTATGGATAGCGAGCTCACCAAGCAAAGATTCGAGCTTACCTTCACGGCAAATGATTTTAATCGGTTCCGCTAATGACATCGCTGGGGCTAACAAGCGATAAGCAATGGATTTTGGAACGGCATCGGAGATTCCAACTCTAAATAATCTGGAGCGCTCCTTAGAGCCTGCGCGTAGTGTTTCCTCTAGGGCATTACCTGTTAAGAAAATGTCCTCCGCATAAGTGAGTGCTAACTCTCCTGTTTCGGTTAACTCTATGCCTCGGCCGACTTTTCTGAATAGTGACACGCCCAGTGATGCTTCAAGAATGGCAATTTGCCCGCTAATGGTTTGTGGCGTTAAATGTAATTGCTTGCTGGCTTTCACAATGCTGCCTGCTTTTGCCACTGCCCAAAAATAATGGAATTGTTTGTAGTTAATCATAATATAGTGAACAATAGCTCGTAAAAAACGAATAATCAATCAGAAATATTCTGCTTTTATTGAATATAGAAACAGACTAAAGTAGCAACATTGTCATTAAACCTGATTGAAAAGGTAGCGGATAAAACCGAAGGAGACCATATGAAACGTATTTTATATTTTCTAGCAACTAACTTAGCCATTGTCTTTGTGCTTTCAATTACCATGCGCATTCTGGGCGTGGAGCCATACCTCAACGCAAATGGCTTAAATTTGGGTAACTTATTGGCGTTTTCTGCCATCATGGGTTTTGGCGGTGCGTTTATCTCACTTGCTATTTCTAAATGGACAGCAAAACGTATGTCAGGTGCAGTCGTGATTGAAGAGCCACGCACACCAACTGAAATCTGGTTAGTTAAAACTGTGCGTCAACAGGCGGATGCTGTGGGCATCAAAATGCCAGAAGTGGCAATTTTTGATACTCCTGAGGTGAACGCGTTTGCGACCGGCATGACCAAAAACAGCTCATTAGTGGCAGTCTCTAGCGGTTTATTGAATGCGATGACGCGAGATGAGGCTGAAGCGGTGCTGGCACATGAGGTTTCACACATTGCCAACGGCGACATGGTGACCCTCACCTTGATTCAAGGGGTGGTGAATACCTTTGTGATGTTCTTATCACGTGTGATTGGTTACGTTGTGGATAAAGTGGTATTTAAAACCGAGCGTGGCACTGGGCCAGCATTTTTTATCACCATGATGATTGCCCAATTTGTACTGGGTATTTTAGCTTCTATCATCGTCATGTGGTTTTCACGTCAGCGTGAGTTCAGGGCTGATGCGGGTGCGGCAAAGTTATCAAGTAAAAACAAGATGATTGCAGCATTGCAACGTTTACAAGCGCAACACGAGCCTGCAGCACTGCCAGAGCAAATGGCTGCGTTTGGTATCTCAGGCAAAGGTGGTTTATCAAAACTATTTGCTAGCCACCCTGGGCTTGACGAACGTATTGCTGCTTTGCGTGCCGCAGAATAAGCATCGCCTTATATAAATAGTATTGAATCTGATTCTAGGCTGAGAGATATCAATGATGTTTCTCAGCCTTATTTATGTGGGCGGATGCTAAATTGCAATATTTGGTGGCAAATGTTGGATGGCAAATACTAGGTGATTGACTAGAAGTGAATAAGATAAGAGGCAAAAATGAATGAATTGCAATCGATAGGGACTTGGTGGATGTGGGGAGGGTTCGGCATATTTGTCGTTGCCATGCTTGCCATTGATATGTTTGCTCTAGGGCGCAAAGGTGCGCACAAGGTCGGGGCGCGTGAGGCGCTGATTTGGTCATTGATCTGGTTTAGCTTAGCCATGCTATTTGGTGCTGGTTTATGGGCATGGCTGGATTATACAAGTGGCCGAGAGATTGCAGACGCAAGAGCGATGGAATACCTCACGGGCTATTTACTGGAAAAAACACTAGCGATGGATAACATCTTTGTGTTTGTGATGATTTTTAGCTACTTTGCTGTGCCATTAGAATATCAAAAACGTATTTTAGTCTATGGGGTACTTGGGGCGATTATTTTACGTGCGTTGATGATCTTGGTCGGGGCATGGTTGATTGCGCAGTTTCATTGGGTTTTATATGTATTTGGGGCGTTTTTACTCATCACGGGTATCAAGATGTTTGTGTTTGCAGACCACGAGCCCAATTTAGCAACAAATCCATTATTGAGATGGTTGCGCCAACATGTACGTATTACTGATGCATACCATGAGGATAAGTTTTGGGTGATGCAGAACGGTGTACGCTGGTTTACACCGATGTTTTTGGTATTAGTGTTGATTGAGTTTTCTGATGTGATTTTTGCGATGGACAGCATTCCTGCGATTTTTGCGATTACGGGTGACCCATTTATTGTGTTTACCTCAAATATTTTTGCTATTTTAGGTTTGCGAGCACTTTATTTCTTGTTGGCAGATATGGCTGAGCGCTTCCATTTGCTTAAATTTGGTTTGGCGCTAGTGTTGATATTTGTTGGTACAAAAATGCTGATAGTCGAGTGGTTTAAGATTCCTGTGGCAGTTTCATTAGCCGTCGTGGTGGCGGTGCTTGGCACGAGTATGCTACTCAGTTTATTAGCAACCAGAAAAGTAAAATAATCATAAAAAAGCCCGCGTTAAGCGGGCTTTTTTATGGGGTTAATTTACAAGATGCTTATTTGAATGACATACGTTTCATGGTGTCATCTTTGTCAATTAACTTGTGTTTTAAAGCGCCAACAATATGAACAATCACTGCAAGCAGTAAAATAGTGCCAACAATCTCATGCGCTTCTTTGAAGATATCGCGCAGATTGCTGTTATCTAGGCCGGCAATAAAATCCATACCAAACCACATTACCCCGTATTTGCTGTTCACTGCCATAATCAGGCCGGTAAGCGGCATTGCGACCATCAGTAAATACAGCATATGATGCATACCAGTTGCTAGTTTTTTCTCCCATGCTTTATAGGAAGTCAACATGGCTGGTGGGCGGTGTGTGATGCGCCATAAGACACGAATAGCGATCAGCCCTAGTAAAGTAATGCCAATCGATTTGTGTAAGTTAAAGTAAAAGGTTCTTGGGCTAGCTTCTTTGGCAAGCTCCCATGTGTAAATACCTAAATCGAACAAGTCAAAAGCCGTTTGCTTAGGGGCTTCTTTAGGAAGTTCGCTCATGTACCAGCCCAGTGCAAACATCGCAAAAATAACAAGGGCGATTAGCCAGTGAAGAAATACAGCAGGTTTTGTATAGCGTGTAGCAGCTTGATTCATAGTAATATCCTAGAGACACTAAATTAACATTCAACTAAGACCGTGACGACAGTCAATCGTTGTATAACTTAGGTATTTTAATCGCTAACCCTAATGCAAGGAATCATCCATGAGAATTTTAATGATAACCATTAGTCTGTTTTCAATAATTGGCTGTTCACATGCGCAAGTTCAGCCTAACAATTTTACGGTTGAGTCAGTTGCAGATGGTATTTACGTACACCATGGGGAGCATTTAGATATTGATACGGGATATCAGGGTGACATTTGTAATCTTAGTTTTATTGTTGGCAGTAAAGGCGTAGCAGTGATTGATACTGGTGGTAGCTTGAAGGTAGGCCAGCAATTGCGTGCGGCAATACGTCAGGTGACGCCTTTGCCAGTGTTGTATGTGATTAATACGCATGTGCACCCTGACCATATTTACGGTAATGCTGCATTTTTACCTAAGACTGCTAATGAGCCGCAACCAATATTTGTCGGGCATGAGAAGTTGGGTAACGCGATGGATGCAAGGGCTGAGCAGTATAGCAAGCTCAATGAACGCCTATTACATGCGGATGCGCAAGGGAGTGAGTTAGTGAAGCCGACATTGGTTGTTAAAACTACCATGGAGCTTGATTTGGGCGATAGGGTTTTGGTGCTGAATGCACATCCATTAGCGCATACGAATACAGATGTGAGCTTAATTGATCGTAAGACGGGGACATTATTTGCTGGCGATTTGTTGTTTATAGAGCGCACGCCTGTGGTAGAGGGCGATATCAAAGGCTTGATTGCCGAAATAATCAAATTAAAAGAGAGTCCGGCAAAACAGGTGGTGCCTGGGCATGGACCAGTTAGTAAAGACTGGGTGACTGCTTTTAATCGCGCTGAACACTATTTAACGGTATTGCTTAATGATGTGCGAACCAGCATTAAAAACAATATCAGCATGGAAAAAACCATGGATACTGCAGCTGAGAACGAGCGCAATCAATGGAAATTGTTTGAGATTGCTAACCGTCGAAATGTGAATACCATTTACCCAGTATTAGAGTGGGAATAAAAAAGCGGCCTGTAAAGCCGCTTTGTGATGCAAGATTTAAGACCAACCTAGTGATTTAGGTTAAGCATTTTTCTTACTGTTGTGATTTTTTGCAGTTATCTAAGCTGCAAGCTGTGTTTGGGTTTGCATATAGTAATAGCAGACCACCTACAATTGCCAAATATTGCAATACTGGTAATTTGAGTAATAGTGTTAGCACGACTAGGTAAATAGCCATCAATAATGCAGAGACTTTTGTTTTGTAACCCAGCAATAGCGCTAATCCACCAACAAAGTTTACTAAAATAATAAGTGGGGCAAAAATGCCAGGTAAGCCTAGACTACCCAAACCCGCTTGGTATTGCTGATAGCCATCAGGGTTGCTAGTAAAACCAATAATCAGCACCACAACTTGAACTAAAAAGAGTTGCGATAATAAAACGCGTGCAGCAGTTGCTATGTATTTTTGCATATAAAACCTTAATGATGAATTAAAGACCAAAGTTGCATAATGCCTGTTACTGGCAAGGCTAGCAAGGGGCTAACATTGCAGGATAGTTTGAAAATAGAGAAAGTCAGCTGGCAAACACATGCACAGCCATTGATGGCGGTGCGCGAGGCCGTGTTTATCGTGGAGCAGCAGGTACCCGTTGCCTTAGAGTGGGATGGTGCAGACGAAACAGCGCAACATTTACTGGCAGTGAGCGCAACAGGAGAGGCTGTAGGTTGTGCAAGGCTGTTGGGCGATGGTAGTGTTGGCCGAATGGCTGTCATTAAGGCTTGGCGTGGCTTTGGCGTAGGGGCAGCTCTATTGAATGCTGCGATAGCACATTATCAGCAACAGGGCATGCGTATTGTGAAGTTATCAGCGCAAGTGCATGCCATCGGTTTTTATGAAAAGTTTGGATTTAAGGTATGTAGCGATCCTTATCTTGATGCTGGTATTTTGCATCGCGATATGCAACGTGTTGGTTTATAAGGTTGGATCGTAATAAACAGCTATTTTATTAGCTGTGTTTGCGTTACTAATGATGTTGAACCTACTAAGCTTGAATTTAGCCAAAAGCTGATAAGGTGTACCCACAAAAAATTAAAGCCTAATCATCACTGATTAGGCTTTTTATTCAGTCAATATTGACTGATATCAATACGAATTACTTGTTCATTACGTACATTGTAACTTCGAAGCCAAAACGCATTTCAGTCGCTGCTGGTGTTGTCCACATAATAATTCTCCTTTAAGTTAATTGACATCTAAATTGATGTTGCATTTGTATGACTCACATCATACTCGGAGGTTGCAATTAACATATGTGTACTTTAATGAATGTGGTCTCATGATTTTACTTAACTGAATAGGTGATGAACGTTGCTAGGTTGGAAAGTGTCTGTCAAAAAAGCATGATTTTTTTAGATAACAGTCACGATATTGAATACTTGGTATTAAAAATGCTTTTATTTCATAAAAATCAACAATACAACACGGTATACTGACTGTTACAGGGAGAGTTTATGGGGTTAGATGTACGGACTATCATGGTGATGTTTGCCATGATGGCTTTTATGTTTTTTGGCTTATTTGAACTAGCCGGTTTACGCGTGGGCGGCATTCGTGGCGTCAGGCAGTGGGCAGTTGCCAATTTATGTATCGGTCTCGGTTTTAGTTTAGCCTATTTTTTTGGCCGCACAACACCTGGGCATGATTGGGCGGTGGTGTTTGGCGTGACCTTAATTGCAACTGGTGCCTGCATGCAGTTAACAGGGATACAAGCATTTAAACAACAGCCAACCTATTGGCGTATTGTTGTGTTGTTTGTTGCGCTGATTTTCTGTCAGAGTATTTGGTTTAATATAATTCGCCCAGACTTTCATGTGCGCGCTATCGTTAATTCATTCTTATTTTTCTTCATTTCCTGAAAACGCATTAAAGTAACCTTTCGAGTGGCTCGTGAAATATTTATTCCAGAGCGATTAAGATCCATTATATCCATTACTTCCCCCATCGTACTTCCAGCTGGCGGCTTTATGTGATGTCTAGGATAGTAATCTCCAAATAATGCATTCATCACATTGTCGTAGCGTTGTTCTGGGGTTAGAAGCTCATCCGAATGCCCAGAATTCTTTATTACATACATTAT